>NZ_AJXD01000008.1:0-61669 GCF_000264725.1 Acinetobacter sp. HA
CGGTTTTTTATTCGTGGTGGGTTGATCTTGGTTGGTGGTATAAGGAAAATGATCTCTTAGTCAGTCAGAGTTTAGCAAGAGCATATCTTGCAGAATCAAAAGCGAATTATCCAATAATCGTTATTACAGATAGTTTTAATGAGTACTTTGAAAATCATCTCGATTTAAGACTTTATGGTGATACGAATATATATTCATCAAACTTTGAATACGTAGAGATACTACAAAAAGATGGAACTACAGAAAAATATTTGATGTTGGATTATATCCGAATTGTTTTGGAAAGCCTAACGGGTGTCACGCTTGAAGTTCAAGAAAATAAAAGAAAAGCAACTTCAGGAGAAGAAAAAGATAAGATTATGGAAAATGCACGTAAAATAGCAATAAAACAATGGTTAATTGCACATGCAAAAAAAATACAAGAGGCATTTAACAATGCTACGCAACAAGATGTCAAAGATAAATATGTGTGGTTAAGTAATTATCATAATCGGAAAGTCGAACAATTTATGGCAGGAGATGAGTGTCTTTGTAATTTGTGTTAATTATTATGGGGGTATTCTACTCTTGTAGGGTCGAATATTAAACCATTTAATAATTTGATTTTATATCTAGGGACATTTTTAGCGATTGGTTTTACATCAGGTGATTGACCTTGCTGTATATACCTCACCCTACCAAAAAAATTGATATAGGGTTGTTGTAGGGTGAGATGCACTGCATTGTAAGGTAGTCCCAGTTTATGCAAAATACTCCCTTTAGCCTGACATTTTCCGCCTCAACTCAAAATTTTCCAGCAACAGCGAATTGCACTTTTCCAGCAGTTTTTCATAATCTTCTTTCAGCTGCTCATAACCACTTTTCACCGCCTTGGTCTTAATTTTCGCTTGCTCAATTTGCTGGGCAGGCGAAAGAACATTTTGCCCTGCTGCCTGTGCAGCTTGCTCAATTGCCTCAATTAATGCAGCATGACGGCTCTTTTTAATCGAGCCTCGTTTACGTCCAGCCTCCATTGCAACCGTATCGTTATTAATGGCAGAGCCTTTCGGTAGAACAATCGGTTTGTTGGCTTTTAATCGCTCTAAAGCAGCGTAATATTCATTGAGTACACTCATATTTTACACCTCAATATGGCTTTGTTGCACAAAGATTTAAAAAATAGAACTACCCTAAGCGACTCAGCCCAAAATAATTGGGGCATTACTCAATTCATTCTGACGATCTAGCAACTGGCGGTCATAAAAAGCATCCAAAATTTCACCAATTTCTTTCACACCTGTTATCACTGCCTGCCTATACTGCTGCTGTGCCAAGCCCTGCACAATATGCGTACAGACATCATCCCATACCTGTTGAGTGGTTGCTATTTTAATGCCACGGTCTATCACAATTTCCACCTTGCGCTCACACAAATTCAGGTACAGCAACACCCCGCTGTTCAGTTCAGTATCCCAAACACCCAATTCTGCAAATAATTGGCGCGCACGGGTATGCGTATCTACCGCATACGCCAACCGCGAGGGTAAACAACCTTCAATCACCACCTGAATTTCACCTACATGCCCATGCTCGGCGGCAGTCACCGCTTCTGCAATGGCATGCTGATCTTGCGCATTAAAAAAACGCTTAGTGGCAGGTAAATAAAAGAAATGCTTCAGCCAGCGCTTAACACTCGGACGGGCTGCAATGTCCATTTTTGGTTGAGTAATAATTTCTGTTGTATCTGTTGTAGTTACCATGATCCTGATGCTCCTCCCCCACCAAAGCCACCACCGCCGCCGCTATAGCCACCGCCACCAAAACCGCCGCCGCCAAAACCGCCCCCACCACCTCCGCCACCACGCCCTGCAGAGGACAAGAAAATTTGGAAAATGGTCTGTGCAATGGCTGTGATGAGTAAAAAGAAAATTCCTACACCAATCATTAAACTGGTGATTAAGCCTGCACCATTGACCAAACCTGCAACTGTACCTGCCACGGCAGCGGTTGAAGCACTTAAGCGTTTTCCAACAATTAGTGAGCCAATTACCCCTGCAATTAAAATAAATAAAGCAGTGCTCAAGGTTTTTTCACGTGCCTGTTGTTCTTGCAAAGCTTGTTCCTGACGCTGTTTCAGTTCTTGCGCCGCCTGTGCAGCAACTTCGGGGTCTAGGTTTAAAATTCGTTCAATTTCTGCCAAGCCTGCGTCAATGCCTTGTGCATATTGCGCTTGCTTAAAATATGGCGTAATGCGTTGGTTAATAATCCGACTGACCACAATATCGGGCAGCACGCCCTCTAAACCATACCCCGTTAAAATTTGAATACGGCGGTCATTGACTGCAATTGCCATCAACACACCATTATCTTGCTTGGCAGAACCCAACTGCCATTGTTCTGCGACCCGCATAGCAAAATCAAAAATATCTTCCTGCCCTGTGGTCGGTACAATCACCACCCCAATTTGCGCTTTGGCGTGTTGATGTAAATTTAAAATCCGCTGGCTGATTTGCTGTTTTTCTGCAGCAGTGAGCAAATTGGCTTGATCTACTACGGGCTGATTCAATGTCGGCAAAGCACGGATAGATTCACCCTCTGCCATATCATTGGCAATTTGCGGTTGCTGAACGGGTTTTTCTATAGGTGCTTGCTGAGTGCTGGATGTAGACTGGCGTGAGTTTGC
This sequence comes from Acinetobacter sp. HA, assembly GCF_000264725.1. Taxonomy (NCBI): domain Bacteria; kingdom Pseudomonadati; phylum Pseudomonadota; class Gammaproteobacteria; order Moraxellales; family Moraxellaceae; genus Acinetobacter; species Acinetobacter sp. HA. The sequence continues at coordinate 2,663 of NZ_AJXD01000008.1, forward strand.
AAGATCTGGGATAGGGTTGGCATTTTGAGGATGCTGTTGCTGCACAATTTTACCCAGCACCACAGCTTCGGCGGTTTCATCAGTTGCAGTGGCAACTTCACTATATGCCAAGCAGCTGAAACACATAACTGCCATGAGCAGCAGCATCTGCGCTAGACTCATGTGGGTCTTGCTGTGCATTTGCAGCATCCAGACATTCTCCTATGCGTTATTCAAACGAAACTTTCGGTGCTGTTTGTGCGCTTTGTTCGGCACTGAAGTTTGGTTTGGTGTCCATACCAATCACTTTGGCGGTCATCACTTGCGGGAATTGACGTGCATAGCTGTTAAAATCTTGCACTGTGCTGATGTAACGGTTACGCGCCACGGCAATACGGTTTTCTGTGCCTTCTAGTTGTACTTGTAAATCACGGAATTGCTCATTGGCTTTTAAGTCTGGATAATTTTCAGACACTGCAATTAAACGTGATAAGGCACTGGTCATTTGCGCCTGTGCTTCCTGATATTTCTGGAATAACGCAGGATCTTCCAACACAGCCTTATCCACTTTTAAGCCTGCGACATTGGCACGTGCCTGAGTGACTTCAGTTAATACTTGTTCTTCATGTTTGGCATAGCCTTTGACCACATTCACCAAGTTTGGCACTAAATCGGCACGGCGTTGATATTGGTTTTGGACTTCTGACCAAGAAGCAGTCACGGCTTCATCTTTCACTTGCAAGGTGTTATAGCCACAGCCGCTTAAAGTCAAAGTACTGGTTAAAGCCACTGCGAGCATCGTTTTTTTTGTGAAATTCATAAATTAACCTCTAAATTTTCTTTGTATTTGTTTGAAATGATTTCATTCTAACGTGAAATTCTGACGTGTTTGTGTATTTTGTTTAATCGTGCGAATCACCAAACTGTTTACATCAAAAAATAACCTTGTACAGCAGATTGAATTGATATTGAAGTTTCAGCTCTTAAACCTTATATGAATCAGAGATGGCAATGTATTCCACATGAAGATGAGCTGGATAAAATATCCAATAAAAAAGGACTGAATTCCTTAAAACTCAGCCCTTTCAAGATCCAAGCAAAAGAAACTCGTTTAGACCTCTAAATAATCTAAAATACCTTCTGCCGCCTGACGACCTTCCCAAATTGCAGTCACGACCAAATCAGAACCACGCACCATATCGCCTCCTGCAAAAATTTTCGGGTTAGATGTTTGGAACTTAAATGTTTGCTGTTCTGCTGCCACTACACGACCTGAACCGTCTACCCCAACATTGACAGAGGCAAACCAATCTGCAGGGCTAGCACGGAAACCAAAAGCAAGTAATACCGCATCTGCAGCTAAAATTTCTTCTGAACCTGGAACAGGCTCTGGGCTGCGACGACCACGACTGTCTGGCTCACCCAATTGCGTGGTCACAACTTTGACACCTGTGACCTTACCATTTTCACCAACAATTTCTATGGGTTGACGGTTAAATAAGAAGTTCACCCCTTCTTCACGGGCATTGGTCACTTCACGGCGTGAACCTGGCATATTGGCTTCATCACGACGATAAGCACAAGTGACTTGCTGCGCACCTTGACGAATAGAAGTACGGTTACAGTCCATGGCAGTATCCCCACCACCCAATACAATCACTTTTTTGCCTTCAACACTAATGTATTCTGCAGGGTCTTTTTCCCAGCCTTGGCAACGGTTGACATTGGCAATCAAGAAATCCAGCGCATCATAAACACCATCTAAATCTTCACCAGCAAACCCACCTTTCATATAAGTATAAGTGCCCATGCCCATAAACACGGCATCGTAATCTGCAAGCAATTGTTCAATCGTGATGTCTGTACCAATTTCTGTATTTAAACGGAATTCAACCCCCATGCCCGAAAAAATTTCACGGCGGCGTTTCATCACGTCTTTTTCCATTTTAAATTCTGGAATACCAAAGGTCAGCAAGCCACCAATTTCAGGGCGTTTGTCAAAGACCACTGGTTTGACGCCATTACGCACCAAAATATCGGCACAGCCCAAACCTGCAGGGCCTGCACCAATAATCGCCACTTTTTTATCGGTCCATTTCACATGCGACATGTCTGGACGCCAACCCAAGGCAAAAGCCGTATCGTTGATGTACTTTTCAGCATTGCCAATGGTCACTGCACCAAAACCATCATTTAAGGTACATGCACCTTCACACAAACGGTCTTGTGGACAAACCCGTCCACAAACTTCAGGCAACGTATTGGTTTGATGACACAATTCTGCCGCCTGAAAAACACGGCCTTCCGAAATTAGTTTGAGCCAATTCGGAATGTAGTTATGCACAGGGCATTTCCATTCACAGTAGGGGTTACCACAGCCCAAACAACGATGGGTCTGATTAGCCGCCACTTCTGCAGTAAACGGTTTATAAATTTCCACAAACTCATTTTTGCGGACATCGAGATCTTTTTTCTCTGGATCTTGGCGTGCTACATCCAGAAATTGAAAGTCATTGTGTAGGCGTTCTGCCATGTCTTTCTCCGTAGGTGGGTGTAGATAACTTCACTTTTACGCTGGGTATAAGTCTAAAGTTATCCACACCTGCCGAATGTGAGTCGTGGATTATTGTGGATCTGCTTGGGTGGTTTTCAACAAAGTCTGCAAGTTGGCAGCTTTTGGTTTTACCAGCCAGAATTTACGGCTATAGAAATCAAACTCATGGCGGATTTTGTATGCCCATGCACTGCCTGTTTCGGCAATGTGTTCATCTAAAATACGTCCCAAGAATGCTTTATGTTCTTCCATCGCTTCAGTTGAGATACGGTTCAATTCAATGAGTTCATGGTTGTAATGGTCAACGAAGTCATTATCTAAATCGAGTACATAAGCAAAACCACCGGTCATACCTGCACCGAAGTTATGTCCCACTTTGCCCAATACCGTTACAATCCCGCCTGTCATATATTCACAGCAATGGTCGCCTGCCCCTTCAATCACAGCGAAAGCACCTGAGTTACGCACCGCAAAACGCTCACCTGCCGTACCTGCAGCAAATAATTTACCACCAGTTGCACCATAGAGACAGGTATTACCAATAATGGCAGTATTCTGCGTTTGGAAAGGCGAACCTTTTGGTGGGAAGATGGAAATACGCCCCCCCGCCATGCCTTTACCCACATAGTCATTGGCATCGCCTTCAAGTTTGATATGCAAACCACCTGCATTCCAAACACCTAAAGATTGCCCTGCAGTACCCGTAAGATTTACTTTGACAGGATGATGTTCCATGCTCAAGTTACCATAACGACGCGCAATTTCACCTGAAATACGTGCACCAATTGAACGGTCACAGTTACTCACATTAAAGTAATAATCGCCCCCTGTACCTGCTTCAATTGCAGGCAGCATCTCTGCAATCATTTTTTCAGCCAAGATGCCTTTGTCAAATGGTGCATTGCCTTCCACCTGACAGTATTGCGCTTTGCCTTCTGCTGCAGGGTGTGATTCTAACAAGGCACTTAAATCAAGATGTGCATGTTTTTCAGTTTCACCCGGTAAAATTTCCAGTAAGTCGGTACGACCAATCAAGTCTTTTAAGCTCGCCACACCCAATGCCGCTAACCATTCACGAGTTTCTTCAGCAATAAATGTGAAGAAGTTGATCAGCATTTGCGGTTCACCAATATAGTGTTCCTGACGCAAATGATCTTGTTGAGTCGCTACCCCTGTTGCGCAGTTATTTAAGTGGCAAATACGTAAGTATTTACAACCTAAGGCAATCATTGGCGTTGAGCCAAAGCCGAAGCTTTCCGCACCTAAAATTGCCGCTTTCACCACATCTAAACCAGTTTTTAAGCCACCATCGGTTTGCACACGAACTTTGCCACGTAAGTCATTCACACGTAATGCCTGATGCGCCTCGCTTAAGCCCAACTCCCACGGTGAACCTGCATGGTGAATAGATGACAGTGGCGATGCTGCTGTACCGCCATCATAGCCCGAGATGGTAATAAAGTCAGCATAGGCTTTCGCTACACCTGCCGCAATCGTACCGACACCCGGTTCAGAAACAAGCTTAACTGACACCATCGCCTGTGGGTTAACTTGTTTTAAATCAAAGATCAACTGTGATAAATCTTCAATTGAATAGATGTCATGATGCGGTGGTGGCGAAATGAGGGTTACACCTGGTACAGAGTAACGCAAACGGGCAATGAGACCGTTTACTTTACCGCCCGGCAACTGGCCACCTTCACCTGGTTTTGCACCTTGCGCGACTTTAATTTGCAGGACTTCTGCCGAAGTTAAGTAAGCAGGAGTCACACCAAATCGGCCCGATGCAATTTGTTTGATTTTCGAGTTACGGATGGTACCGTAACGCGCTGGATCTTCACCGCCCTCACCCGAGTTTGAACGACCACCAATCGTGTTCATGGCAATTGCAATCGCTTCGTGTGCTTCAGGCGACAAAGCACCTAAAGACATACCCGCAGAGTCAAAGCGAGGCAGGATCTCTTCTACAGATTCCACTTGATCCAGTGCAATCGAATTGTCTGTTTTCAGTTTGAATAGGTCACGGATCGTTGCGATCGGACGGTTATTCACCAGTTCTGCATATTCTTTAAAATCTGCATAATTACCAGAACGTACTGCTTTGTGCAGCGAGTTAATTACATCCGGGTTAAATGCATGGTATTCCTTGCCGAAGACAAATTTCAGCAAGCCACCTTGATCAATTGGTTTACGGTTTTTCCAGGCAATATCCGCCAACTGTTTCTGGTCATTTTCAAGATCGACAAAAGTAGCACCCTGAATACGGCTTGGTACACCGATGAAGCATTTATCCACCACTTCATTGGATAAGCCCACTGCTTCAAACAGCTGACCGCCACGATAAGACGCAACCGTTGAAATACCCATCTTGGACAGGACTTTTAGTAAGCCTTTTTCAATACCCTTACGGAAGTTGTTTTGCGCGTATACCGGATCACCCAGCAATTCACCTTTCGCGACCAGATCATTGATCACGTCATACGCCAGGTATGGATAAATCGCTGTCGCACCAAAGCCTAGAAGTACAGCAAACTGATGTGGATCACGAGCAAAACCAGTTTCGATAATCAGGTTCGCATCGGTACGCAGACCTGTATTGATCAGATAATGGTGTACTGCACCAGTGACCATCACAGCATTGGCTGGCAAGAAGCCTTCACGAATTTTCTTGTCTGAAAGAACCAGTAAAGTCTTACCATCACGAATCGCTTGGGCAGATTCTTCACAGATACGTGAGATCGCCGCTTCAAGACCTTCCGCTTCTGGATAGTTCAGATCGATGTCCGCAATTTCATAACCTTTACGGCCGATGGTACGGATCTGATGCATTTTTGAATTCGTCAGCACCGGGCTGGATACGATCAAACGGTCTGCATGTTCTGGGCTTTGCTCAAATACATTTTGTTCACGACCGAAACAGGTTTCCAGTGACATCACGATCGATTCACGTAATGGATCGATTGGCGGATTAGTGACCTGCGCAAACTGCTGACGGAAGTAATCGGAAACGTGACGGACCTGACGTGATAACACGGCCATTGGCGTATCATCACCCATTGAACCTACAGCTTCCTGACCGCTTTCTGCGATTGGACGTAGTAACTGATCACGTTCTTCAAAAGTCACCATGAACATTTTCTGTGCTGCTTTCAGGCTATCGCCTTTTAAGCCTTGATCGCACAGGTATTCTTCCAGCTCAGGGCTACCCTGTAAACGTACTGAATTTTCACGCAGCCATTCACGGTATGGACGCATACGTTTCAGGTGGTTATTGACATCCTGAGTATCTAATACTTTACCAGTCAAGGTATCCACAACCAGAATCTGACCTGGACCTACACGACCTTTAGATACTACATCTTCAGGCTCATAACCCCATACACCGATCTCAGACGCCAGGGTAATGTAACCATTTTTAGTCACGACCCAACGCGCAGGACGCAAACCATTACGGTCCAGCATACAGATCGCATGACGACCATCCTGGATGACTAGGCCTGCAGGACCATCCCATGCTTCCATATGCTTAGAGTTAAATTCGTAGAATGCACGTAAGTCAGCATCAAGTGTTTCAACATTCTGCCAAGCGGGTGGAACCAGCATACGTAGCGCACGGAACAGGTCCATACCACCACCTATGAGGATTTCCAGCATATTATCCAGACTAGAAGAATCCGAACCAGTACGGTTAACAATCGGGTTCAGTTCAGTCAAGCCTGGCAGCAATGGATTTTCGAATTTAGGTGTACGCGCCAGCGCCCAGTTACGGTTTGCAGTAATGGTATTGATTTCACCATTATGCGCCAGATAACGGAATGGCTGAGCCAATGGCCAGCGTGGCAAGGTATTGGTAGAGAAACGTTGGTGGAACACCACAATATGTGACGCCAAACGCTCATCAGCCAGGTCAGTATAGAAGTCAGCAATTGCTGCTGGCATCATCAAACCTTTATAGCTAATCACAGTTGAGCATAAGGTAGTTACATAGAAGTATGGATCATTGGTCAGTTTCTGCTCGGCACGACGACGCGCCAGGAATAACTTACGGTTAAATTCAACCTCAGTGACACCGATTGGGCAGTTAACAATGACCTGTTCAAAAGCAGGCAAAGACTGCATCGCAATCTCACCTAACGCGCCATTATTGGTTGGTACCACACGCCATGCAATAACGCGGCAACCTTCTTCTTCAATTTCTTTGGTTAATACTTGTTTTGCGTGTGCTGCCAGTGCAGGATCCAGGTTCAGGAAGATCGTACCTACAGCAAAAATTTCGCTTAAGGTAATATCACTTAAACGCTTTGCTTCTTCACGAAAGAATTCCTTTGGCATTGCCAAAAGCAAACCACACCCATCACCGGTCTTACCATCTGCGGCAATACCACCACGGTGGGTCATACAACTTAAACTATGAATTGCGGTCTTGACGAGATCATGGCTTGCATCACCCTGCATATGGGCGATCAAACCGAAACCACAGTTATCTTTAAACTCATCCGGTTGGTATAAACCTTGAGCGGGAGCTACATTATTAGGCGATGGCATGTGCATAGCGTACCCTTCTTATCACAAAGCCCTGGCGGGCTGTTAAACAATCTAAATCCGTCTTTGCGATGGCGTCCAATTTACTTTCGAGGAAATTTCTATTAGCAGAGTAAAACTTTTCTTCACACCTTGAAGATAAACCTTTTCAGATTAATACGCATGAAAAATAAAGTTTAAAAGACTCAGAAATCACATAAAAATAACGACTAAATATGACACTTACGCATAATCATCGAATCATTTTCGCGCCAAAACAGGGAGATTAATTCAATTCATGCACCAATAAAGCAAAGAACATGCCAACTTGATGCACTAAGACAGAAACAATACCAATGACAAAGATTTAGCAAATATTAGATACAGAGTGATGATTTTTATTGTGTATTTTTTGCACCAAAAGCGCACATTTATAGCATTTTTTCATACAGGGTGCGCTATTTTAGCTCGCACCCAAATTTGTATCAGTTAAAAGGATCACTTATCTCTTGTTCTTCAGCACGTTGTTGACCATTAGGTTGAGCACGTGGCGTTGACGGTACAGTGCTTTCAGACTTCTGCACATCTACCACATTTCCCGATGGATCACGACGAACAATGGTTGTACTGGTGGTACTTGGCGTATTTGATGAGGGCTGGCTCTGCGGTTCAGGAACTACTGTTTCCTCTACTTTTGGTAGAGGCACATTTTTTTAATCGTACTTGATAGAGTTTCTGGTTAGACGTCAGCTCATCAGAACCTAAGTTATTCACATAAGGTTGATAATCCTGAATTTGCTGCACAGCTGGTTTGACTGATTTTGGCAAATCCATATTCAGATGGTCCAGTGCCTGCTTTGCTTGATTGGCTGATTTATAAGAACCATAGAGTAAAACATATTGCTCAGGCATATTTTCGCCTGACAGACGCAAGTATATGAATTTATTACGATCTACCTGTTTTCTTAAAAAGTTTTTAATAATAATTTCATCAGAGACCCGAAATAGCTCAATCGCATACTGATTTTTAAATTGAGTAACATATTTGTTACCACGAAACTCGGCTTCATGGTTTGCATTTACAATGGTGCGTGTGGTCATATCCAGCGGATGAACTTCCTCATTTAATGCACCAAGATGGGTCATTGAAGAAACTTTTTCTGGTTGAATCAGTAGTTCAACCTCTGTTTCAGGCTTTTTCTCTACAGGAGTGACCTGATCCTTATCTGTAATTGCCCAAAAAATGAGCGCAACAAAAAGACAGCCTACCGCAGTCACCAGCCAAAAATAATGCTGAATCTTTTGCCATGGCGTATGGAGTGCTGTCATTTTCTAAAATTACCTATGCCTGATTGGCCAGAATGGCCTGCTTCATTAATTCTACATCAAAGTCTCGGGTGATAATCGCTTGTCCTAATTGTTCCAGCAATACCAGACGTAACTGTCCATTTAAGACTTTTTTGTCATGTGCCATATATCCCAGGAAATCATCCAGAGGAATTTTAGGACAAACAATCGGAAGTTTGGCACGAGAAATGATTTTTTTTGTACGCGCGAGATCTGCTTCGGAAATCCAGCCCATACGCTGTGATAAATCAGCGGCCATGACCATACCGGTTGCTACCGCTTCACCATGCAGCCATTCACCATAGCCCAGATAAGACTCGATGGCATGACCAAAGGTATGACCGAGGTTGAGTAAAGCACGCTCACCTTGCTCTTTTTCATCATTCGCCACGATACGGGCTTTATGCGCGCAGGAACGATAAACAGCTTCAGCCAGCAACTGCTCATCACGAGCAATCAGACCTTCCATATTGGCTTCCAGCCAAACCAGGAAGTCCTCATCACCGAGTAATGCATATTTAATGACTTCAGCAAGACCTGCTGATAATTCACGATCTGGCAAGGTTGATAACTGGGACATATCCGCCAGCACGACTTGTGGCTGCTGGAAGGCACCAATCATGTTTTTACCAAGTGAATGGTTGATCCCGGTCTTACCACCGACACTGGAATCCACCTGCGAAAGCAAAGTTGTTGGCACTTGAATAAAGTACACACCACGCTGGAAACAGGCTGAAGCAAAACCGGCCATATCACCAATCACGCCACCACCCAACGCCAATACCGTACAATCCCGGTTAAACCCCGCTTCAAGCAATGCATCAAAAATCAGGTTTAAATGCTGGATATCCTTAAATTTCTCGCCATCAGGCAAAATACAGGTCGCTACCGTTTTGCCCAGTTTTTCCAAGGCTGTCTTATAATGTTCCAGATATAGTGGTGCCACCGTATCATTACTGACAATCATCACCTGTTTACCATGAATATAAGGTTCTAACAGCTGCTGAGGATTTAAATCGCTACCAATAAAAATTGGGTAACGACGTTCACCGAGTTCGACATGTAAGGTTTGCATGATGGGGTAACCACTTTTTTACTGAGCTTATTTTTTCGGAAGGATGAGATGCAGAATACGCTGTGCCAGATCACGTGCAGCGCCCTGATTGGTCTCAATAATATGGTGTGCGACTTCCCGATACAGCGGATCCCGAATTGCCAGCAGATCTTTAAGTTTCTGTTCCGGATTTTCAACTTGTAACAAGGGACGGTTTTTGTCGCGATAGGTTCGCTGGAGCTGGATTTCCACAGGAGTGTAGAGATAAACAACGATGCCTCGCTGTTTCAGATATTCACGGTTAGGCGCCTGAGTCACCGCACCACCACCTGTGGCCAAAACCAACTGTGGTCGTGAGGTTAACTCATCGATGACAACCGTTTCACGACTACGAAAGCCCTGCTCACCCTCTTTTTCAAAGATCCAGGGAATCGTTGCACCTGTTTTACGCTCAATTTCATGATCACTATCCAGAAATTCCCGTCCTAACAATTCTGCTAAATGCCGTCCTACTGTCGTCTTTCCCGCCCCCATCGGCCCTACCAAATAGATATTTGGCAGGGATTCAAACTCTTTGCTTGGCAAGGAGTCACCTATTCATTTTGTTAATTTCAAAATATATTAATGATTTCTTGAAACACTGTCATTAACAATTCGAGGTGTAACAAAAATCAAAAGCTCACGCTTATTGTCAGATTTAAGATCTCTACGAAATAAATGACCTAAATATGGAATATCTCCCAAGAAAGGTACTTTAGTTTGTCCATTCCGTGTTTCTTGCTCAAAAATCCCCCCCAAAACTACTGTTTCTCCATTATCAACCAGCACATTAGTGCTAATTTGATTTTTATTAATCGTTAATTGACCCGTTGGAGTCGGGTTTCCAGGAGTATCACTGGTAATATTGAGCAGCATCTGAACTTTACCGTCAGGTGTAATACTAGGAGTTACATCTAAGCTGAGGGTTGCATCAATAAATTCAGTAGTTGAAACTGCATTTGCACCACCCCCTTCTGAAGATTGATACGGAATTTGTGTACCTGATGAAACTTTAGCCGCCTGCTTATCTGCTGTTAAAACTTTAGGTGTTGAGATCACTTCACCATAACCATCTGCTTGTAAAGCAGAAAGCTCCAGATCTAACATAAAGTCAGATAAGCTAATCAAGCCAAAAGCAATTCGACCAGCAGGGTTTGCAACACCCAAGTCAACATTCAAATTATCTGGGCGTTGAATATCATAGGTATATCCACCTAAATCACTTTCTTGAGGATCACGCAAATCCCAAAGTGTAGTGTCACTTCCACCCACTAATAGATTATTATTATTAGTAATGCCCTGAGAAAGAATTCCCCATTTCACCCCGATTTCTTTGGTGAATTCAGTCGATGCACGCACAATACGTGCTTCAACCATGACCTGCTTTACCTGTACATCAAGCAGGTCAACCATATTACGGATTTTATCGATAAAAGGCTGAGTATCATTTACAATTAAAGTATTGGTACGTGCATCAATAGAAATAGAACCACGTGAACTCAGTAGACTCTCCTTATCATCTCCACTTGTACTGCCTGTATTAGAACCGGCACTTGAGGCCCCTTTATTCTGCGTGATGAGCTTTTCAATATCAGCCGCTTTGGCATAACTGAGTTGCATATACTCTGTCTGAATAGGAGCAAGCTTTACACTTTGTGCAAGTGCTTTAGCTTCTTCCTCTTCAGCTTTAATGAGCTCAGATACAGGCGCGATCCAGATTACATTCCCATTACGGCGCTTATCCAAATTCTTGGTTTTCAAAACAATATCTAAAGCCTGATCCCAAGGCACTTCCTTAAGACGTAAAGTAATATTGCCTTGTACGCTGTCTGCTGCAACCATATTAATGTCAGTAAAATCTGCTAGTAGCTGTAATACTCGGCGTACTTCAATATCCTGAAAATCTAAAGAAATTTTCTTACCAGTATAATGTTGAGCAGCTTTTGGACGTAATGGATTTTTCTCTTCTGGGCGCTTTAAACTAATTGTCAGTTTATTATCGGTTTGATAAGCCATGTATTCATAGCTATCTGAAGTTTGAATGGTAATCACTCCAGAGCCATTCTGGTTGACTGCATCTACTGTCGAAACAGGTGTAGCAAAATCATTCACATTCAGACGACGCGTTAAATGAGTAGGAATCTTGGAGCCTAATGCTCGTACAATAACTTTGGTGCCTTGCTGTTGCACATCAACCGGTGTATTACCACTCGCCAGATCAATCACAACCTGACCTTCACCTTTCGCTCCGCGCTGGAACCCAATATTGGTAATACCTTGAGTATTTTGTTGTAAGACTGGCTGTACAGGGATAACTGGATTGGTTGAATTGATTTTTAGAATAAAGGTATTGCCTTCAACACGCGTGGTAAATGCACCCGCATCTGCCAGATTAACAGTTAAACGCGCACGCTGGGCATCTGAAGTCACATCTACAGAACTTGCTTCTTTCGTTGCAACAGCAATACTGCTTTGTTTTAAATTCTGCTGTGCTTTATCAAAATCCAGAATCAGACGTGATGGTGATTCTAATTGATAAGCTTGTGGTTGAGGCGGCAAGCCATTAAACATAACGCGAATTTCAGTACCTTGTCCTGGAATCTGCATTGGTACCACATTGGTCATCGAAACCTGTGCACTTGCCGCCTGCATTACAGCAATGGCAACTGCCCCCATTGAAAACTGACGAAACACATGATTCATTGTATTAGCATCCCCAAAAATAAATTCTTTAAAACTTTTATTCATTGTTATTCCCTTTAACTTATGGCGCAGGCCCAATTAGGACCATACTGCGAGGGCGTTCCACATAGCCATCGCGTCCATCTGGAATAATCTCGATCACATCAATTTGTGTCGGTGTGATATGGATCACCCGACCATGATTAAGTCCCATATAACTACCGCGCTGTACACGTTCAATTTCCCCATCTGGCGTATTAATTAAAGCCATAATCTGTCCAGCCTGATTTTTGAGACTTCCTTTCATGGTCAAAGTTTCAAGCGGATAACTTTCTAAGGGTTGCAATTGACGTGATAGGTTTGGATAAACCCGTTTCCCTGCCATAATCTTCAGTTCTGCTGCCAATGAACTTGGCAAGAAAGGACTTTTTAGCTGATGTGCTGCATAACTAAAAGTTTCAACCGGAGCAAAATCGGGTGCTGGCTCAATGGGCAATGCTGGTTGATTGCGGATATTGGCCATTTCCTGATTGACCACATCAATACGTGATTCACAACCTGCCAAGATTAATCCGGCAGTAAGTGCTGAAGCAATTTTGATCATCTTCATTACTGTGCCCCCTGACTATTCGCAGCTGTTGTATCTGCCGATGCTGAGTTGGCACTACCGACATAACGATAGGTTTTTGCCTTCAAGGTATAATCTACAACCGGGATATCTGTTTTCTTCTCTTTATTTTCAGTACCCGTAATCGTAAAGTCGTGTAGCGTCACGATACGAGACAATCCTGCAATACCGCTGACAAATGAACCAAAGGCATGATAATCACCCGTTGCTTCAATAGAAATTGGCTGTTCAATAAAGAACTCTTGCTTTACTTCAGGTTCAAGACGGATATTCTTAAACTTCAGTCCGGCATTGACACCACTCAAGTTAATATCTTCAACCAGGCCTGGGATTTCAGTTTCCTTTGGTAACTGTTCAAGCTGCTGGTTAAAGCTTGCTTCCATATCCTGAAGTTGCTGTTGGTATTGTTGCAAATTACGCAGTTTGGAATCTTTCTCACGAAATTCATTTAACAGATTCTGTTCTTGTGCATTGGCCTGAGTAATTGATTCAATCTTGCCTCGAATCAGACCGAAATAAGCCAGCATCAAAACCAGGAAAACAATAAATACCCAGCAGGTAATCTTTACAGCCAGTGGCCAGCTACCATAGTTATTTGGATCGAGGGTATTAAATTGCTGAAAAAACTTTTCTACCGTCATTTTATTTTTTGGTACAACAACAGCTTCCTGACCTAATTCATCAAATTGTTCGCTCATGATGTCGCCCCTCCTATTGCTGCAGCCGCTTGCGGCTGTTGTTCTGAAAGCACCGGTTGAGCAATCTGGTCTAGATCCACTGTCACTGTAAATGTGCCATAAGATTCTTCAACACGTGGAATAATAGAGCTTGGCGCCTTGTCCTTGTTCTCTTCCGCCACCAGGAATGCATTCATGAAAGCATTACGGTACCAGGTAGAAGCTTCGAGATTACGCAATAATTCTGCAACCGTATTTGGACTTGCTGCTTTCCCTTCAATGGTGAACTTATCACCGACACGGTCAAATTTGGTGATATACATATCACTTGGTGTCACACGTACAATCTCGTCAATAAGATGTACGGCAATTGGACGCTGGGTTTGTAAACCTTGAATCAGTTTCATGCGTTCCACAATCGCATTACGCTGTTCCTGTAAACCTTCCAGAGATTTTAGCTGTACATCCAGATTCTGATTGGTACTGATGATGAGTTGGTTGGCTTGTTCTTGATCCTGTAATTTTTGATCATAGTAGAACCAGCTTCCTCCAGCTGCTGTTACCCCTAGCAACAAGGCCCCGACGCAATATGCGACAAATTCGTTATTTCTTTTTATCCTGAGCTCATCACGCCAAGGAAGTAAGTTAATTTTTGCCATTAATCAAAACTCCTCAATGCCAAACCACATGCAACCATGAGTGAGGACGCGTCATTTTCAATTTTCTTAATATCAATTTGAGGAGAAAAGCCCATTTGTAAAAATGGATTCGCGATCGTGACACGGTAACCAAGCTTTTGCTGTAATAATTTTGCCAGACCCGGAATATTGGCATTCCCCCCTGCCAACAGGATATGGTCAATTTCATTAAACTGAGAAGATGAAAAGAAAAACTGCAATGAACGAGCCGCCTGTTGTACCACAGCATCCAAGAATGGTTCCAAGACTTCAATATCATAGTCATCTGGCAATGCACGTGTTTTCTTGGCACGTCCCGCTTCTTCAAAAGACAGACCATAACGATTCTGGATTTCCTGAGTCAGCTGTTTTCCCCCAAACACCTGCTCACGGGTATAAATAATCTTGTTGTTCCGCATGACTGATAGAGTTGTCATGCTATGACCAATATCCAGAATACCAACAGTATTTACGCCCATTGGTAAAGTATCAGCAAACACCCTGAAAGCATTTTCCAATGCAAAGCTTTCTACATCTGCAATCTTGGGTGTGATCCCCGCGATTTGCAGTACTTCAGAACGGGCTTCGACATTTTCAATACGGGTTGCGACCAACAGAACATTGACACGATTTGGATTAGACAATCGATCAGGCAAGACTTCAAAGTCAATGCTGGCTTCATCGAGCGGGAATGGAATGTATTGTTCGGCATCTTCACGAATTTGAACTTCCCGTTCATCACTTGTCATATCTGCATCCATTTCGATCGTTTTGGTGATCGCCATAGACGTAGGAATCGCAAATGCAGCCTGGTTAGATTGGGTATTGGCCAAGTTAATAGCACGAGCCAAAGCATCACCGACGGCTTCTGGATTTAAGATGTTTTTTTCAACAACACTACCTTCTGGTAATGGGACTAAAGCATAGCTTTCTACCCAGTACCGTCCGCTTTTCATAGAGAGTTCCAAAACTTTAACAGAAGTCGAGCTGATGTCGACGCCTATTAACCCCTTGTTTGGCTTACGATATAACCTGCGCACAATATCATTCCTATTATTTTTTTATCCCCAAAAATAAAGTAGCCTACTAGGTATAATCGGTCTAATAATTTTATCTAGATACAATAAGTCATCTAACATTATGTATATCTAAAGGATATACTGACCGCTCACTTAGTTTGCCATTAGCTCTTATTAAAACTTACTTGTTATGAAAAAGCTATCCAGTTCAGGCCTTGTTCATCCATTTTTTTTGATCATTATCATAATTATGATCTCAATTCCGATGGGCTTTTATGGCATGTACCTTTATATTGCCCCATCTTTGCCTGAAATGTCTATCCTTAAAAAGGCACCTTTACTTAAGCCTTTACAAGTATTTAGTTCCGATCAAGAATTGATTGCAGAATATGGCGGCAAACTTTCTGTGCCTGTGGAATATGATCAGATTCCACCAGAATTTATTCATGCCTTCCTCGCTGCAGAAGATTCCAGCTTTTTCGAACATAGTGGCATCAGTTTTAAAGGCTTGGGCCGGGCATTAAGTGAAAGCGTCACTGGTTCCGATGTACAGACCGGTGGTTCGACCATCACTATGCAGGTGGCAAAAAACTATTATCTCAGTCCAGAACGAACACTGAAGCGCAAACTGACTGAAATTTTCCTGGCACGTAAAATTGAGCAAAACCTGACTAAAGAAGAAATTTTAACCCTCTATGTCAATAAAATTTTCTTGGGTAAAAATGCTTATGGCATCGCAGCAGCGGCTAAAATCTATTACAACAAAAGCCTGGAAGAACTTTCTCTTGCCCAGATGGCGATGATTGCCGGTTTGCCGAAAGCCCCTTCCAAGTACAATCCGGTCGACAATCCTAAACGTGCACTTGAACGTCGCAACTGGATTCTAGGACGTATGCTGCAGCTTGGTTATCTGAATCAGACACAGTATCAGCAAGCGATTGCGGAACCAATCAATCTGGATATGCCGGATCGTAGCACTCGCAATAAGTTTCCCTATGTCGGAGAGATGGTTCGCTCTGAACTGATCCAGAATTTTGGTGCACAGGCCATCGATTCTGGCTATAAAGTCTATACCACGATTAATAGTCAACGTCAGGCGTATGCTGAGCAATCCGTACAAGAAGGCCTTGAAGCTTATGACCGACGTCATGGCTGGCGCGGTGCTGAAGCAAATGATCAACCCTTAAAAAAATTCCAGCCTTTTGCCAATACCTACCCTGCTCAAGTCACTAAAATCAACCAAAATAGTTTTGAAGCCTTAATGCAGGATGGAACCACCGTCACCGTTCCCTGGTCAGGAATGTCATGGGCGCGCCGCTACCGAAACGCCAATAGTGTTGGCGCTGCACCCAAGCGTGCGGCAGATATTGTTAAACTGAAAGATATTGTCCGTTTACGTCCTAATGCACAAAAAACTTCCTGGGCACTGGTACAGATTCCTAAAGTCCAAGGTCAGCTGATTGCCATCAATCCAAATAATGGTGCCATTGAAGCAGTGGTGGGTGGCTATAATTTTTATCAATCGACTTTTAACCGTGCTATTCAAGGCTGGCGTCAGCCGGGTTCGACCATCAAGCCTTTTGTTTATGCACTGGCATTAGAACGCGGCATGAGTCCGCATACTATGGTCAATGATGCGCCTATTACGATTGGTAAATGGACTCCTCGAAACTCAGATGGTCGTTATCTGGGCATGATTCCTTTACGTCGTGCCTTATACCTTTCACGTAATACCGTTTCTGTGCGCCTGCTACAAACGGTGGGGATTGAGCGCACCCGACAATTATTAATGGATTTTGGCCTGGAAGACAAACAGATTCCACGCAACTACACCATTGCTCTTGGTACGCCGCAAGTACTGCCTATTCAGATGGCAACCGGTTATGCCACCTTCGCCAATGGTGGTTACCGTATCCAGCCGCATTTCATCAGCCGTATTGAAGATGCTTATGGTAAGACGATTTTTGAAGCAAAACCTGAATATGCCTGCATTTCCTGTATTAATCAGGAAGAACAAACGATTGCATCTGCTGACGTGGTGACGCCAGATGATGAAGTGATCGAAATGAATAACCGCTCACTGGAAACCAAAGCAGTAGCACCGAAAGTTTCGGCTGAACATAGCAATTACCGTCAGGCACAGCGTATTCTTAAATCCAGCTCTGCTTACGAAATGGCTAATATTTTACGTGATGTAATCCAGCACGGTACTGGCCGTGCAGCTTTACGCATTGGGCGTAGTGACCTAGGGGGTAAGACAGGTACCACTAACGATGCCAAGGATGCCTGGTTTGCCGGCTTTAATGGTAAGCTGGTAACAGTAGCCTGGGTCGGCTTTGACCAGCCAACAACTTTAGGTCGCCGTGAGTATGGCGGTGTAGCTGCCCTGCCAATCTGGACCGACTTTATGGCCAATGCGCTAAAAGGTACACCAGAATCCTGGGTGCGTCTGGATCGTAAAGCCAAAGCCCCAGTTAATCGTACTAAAGTCATCAATCAGGATTTAGAAGAAGTACAGGAAGACCGCTCTTCTCCGCCAATGGCCACCCCACTGTATCGTCCAGCCCCAGTCGTTATACCTAGACGTGAGCAAAATGATTTTGAAGATCTACCGGGTGAAGAATTGACTGTACCTGGTGAAACACCAGCAACGCAGGAACAACCATTGCAGCCAAAGAAAACGGATTCTCTTGATACTCTGATTGAACAGGTTCAGTAACTTTCCCGATTAAGCAGTCAAATATAAAGCCCTCAATTGAGGGCTTTATATTGTTTAGATAATAATCAGTATTATTTCTTTTGAAAAAGATAAATCTGGTATTGTGCCATTAATTCAAATTGTTCTTGCTGTTCAAGTGCCAGACGGCGTTCCGGCTTAGCCTTATAAGCATATGGCGTCATCGCAATCAGGTTTTTTAAGTCTGCTTGTGGCAAATTCATAGGCGCTTCAACAATCTGTTCACTCACTAAATCAAATGCATCTTGCAACTGCTCGACAAACTTTTGTGGCTCGTGTGGTTTCACTTCTTCAAATAGTGCTTCTCGCATGGCATACAAATGCTGTGGTGCAGGAGTCACAACCATTAAATAAGATTTCGGCTTGAGTACACGCAGAATTTCCTGTTTCGGAATCGGGCTAAACAGGCTGGTACATAGATCTATTGACTCATCTAATACAGGCAAAGTTGCGCCTGTACCTACTACCCAAGTAATCTCTTTATTCAGCTTCGCTGCTACCTGAATCGCATTTTTGGCAATATCCACGCCTACACACTGTAGTACTTCCTGTTGCATGGCATCAGTGTAATACCCTTCCCCACAGCCAATATCCAGCAGATTTTCAATACGCAGTTCACGAATCTTTTGTACCACTGCTTGTTGCAAAGGAGCATAGTGACCTGCACTTAAAAATGCACGACGCGCTTGTATTGATTCAGGCGTATCACCGGGATTTTTACTATGTTTATGCTGAACCACATGTAGATTCACATAGCCTTGCTTTGCTACATCATAGCTATGCTGATTGTCACAGCGCCAGGTCCGTTCATTTAGACGTAACTGCTCACGACACACCGGACACATGAGTAGGTTCATTTGATAATTTCTCCAAAACAAAAAAGCCGGCATGCGCCGACTTTTTCAAATGCATTTCTTAGCGTAATTTTAAGGTCATTAGACCCAAAACTACCAGCATAATCGTAATAATCCAGAAACGGATCACCACCTGGGTTTCACGCCAGCCTTTCTTTTCATAATGATGATGCAATGGCGCCATCAGGAATACACGTTTATTACGCATCCGTAATGAGCCGATTTGCAGGAAGACCGAAATCGCTTCTACCAGGAACACACCCGCCATGATCGCGAACACGATTTCCTGACGAACCATGACAGCAATCGTACCCAACATCGCACCTAATGATAAAGCTCCTACATCCCCCATAAACACTTGGGCAGGATGAGCGTTGAACCAAAGGAAGGCTAAGCCGGCACCAATCATCGCGGCACAGATCACCACCAGCTCAGATGAATATTTTACATATGGAATATGCAGGTAGTTCGCAAAACGTACATCACCGGCAAGATAAGCAAAAACACCTAGACCAGCAGCCACCAGTACGATCGGCATAATCGCCAGACCATCCAGACCGTCCGTCAGGTTAACGGCATTCGATGCGCCATTAATCACGAAATAAGTAAAGATAATAAAACCAATACCGAGTGGAATAATTGAGAGTGGAATCGTGTGATCCTTAAAGAATGGAATCAGCACATCCAGCATGTTGGCTGTCACGATCGGATTCGGTTGTTGCTGTGCAATCACATAAAGCGCAATACCGGCACCAATTGAACCTACAGAGGTCCAGAAAAACTTCTTGCGTGCAGGCAAACCGGCATTATCCTTATAACGGATCTTGATCCAGTCATCCGCCCAGCCGACGGCACCAAAAATCACCATCACTGCAAGTACAATCCACACGTATGGATTCGATAAATCTGCCCAGAGTAAGGTCGAAATACCAATTGAGAGCAGAATCAGCACACCACCCATGGTAGGTGTACCCATTTTTTTGGCATGATTTTCCGGTGCAAATGAGCTTACCGCTTGGCCGTATTTCAATGCCTGTAACTTGCGAATCATCACAGGGCCCAGCACCAAACCAATGGTCAATGCCGTCAAGACACTGAGCAAAGCACGTAATGTTAAATAACGAACCACCTGAAACGTGCTGTCATAGCCCGCCAGTTGTTCAAATAGCCATAACAGCATTTAGAGTTTCTCCATCAATGCAGCCATCAATGTTTCCATATGAGTAAAACGCGACCCTTTAAACAGGAATGACATCGGCTGAGGTTGATGTGTTTCAATCAAACGAATTAAAAACGGTAATGCCTGCTCCTGATTCAGGAAAGCCTGCATTTTCTTACCATATTGTGTACTACGCGCGCCTTCTTGTGCGGCAGGTGCAAATTCACCGACTGCCACCACAAAGTTCAGGCCTTTTACCGAAACCAGATCGCGACCCAGCTTATAATGCTCAATCGCGGCTGATGCACCTAACTCGCCAATATCCCCCATCACCATGACACGGATACCTTCCTGCTGTGCTAAAACGTCAGCGGCAACACGCATCGAGTTTGGATTGGCATTATAGGTATCATCAATAAACACAAATTCTTTGTGCTTGATGAAGTTCAGACGACCTTTGGCACCTACTGCCTCTTCCAGGCCAGCCACAATATCATCCAGGCTGATACCAAGGGCTAAAGATAAGGCAGCAGCAGCAGTTGCATTCTGCACATTATGCTCACCAGCAAATGGCAGGTTTACTGTTTTATTACCTTGAGGTGTATTCAAAATAAAGCTTGCAGACTGCGGATGTAATTCCACCTCAGTTGCGTAGACCTCTCCACCCTGACCAAAACTTAAGGTCTTTTCGGTTTTCACAGCAGCTCGAATCTGCTCGGCATAATCATCCGCTGCAGGAATAATAGAGGTTTCAGAAATATGCGAATAAATTTCTGACTTGGCACAGCAAATCCCATCACGACCACCGAACTCACCCAGGTGTGCCGTGCCGATATTAATAATACCGGCGACGTGCGGCTGTACCAGACCAGCAGTATAGTCAATTTCACCCTGATGGCTGGCCCCCAGCTCCATCACTGCATATTGATGCTCTGGGCGCAGCTCCAGCAACATCACAGGCACACCGAGATCATTATTCAGGTTACCGCGCGTCACCAAAGTTGGTGCCAGACGAGACAAGATACTACCCAGCATTTCCTTGGTAGTGGTCTTACCGCTACTGCCAGTCAGGGCAATGACTTTGAGTTGTGGATTTTGCTGACGGCGGAAAGCGCCTAGACGACCCAGCGCCTGACGGGTATCGTCCACAACCAATTGGCAGATTTCAGCATCAACCGGATGATCGACAATGACAATTTGGCAACCGTTTGCCGCCACTTGTGCTACGAAATCGTGTGCATCAAAGCGTTCACCTTTCAAAGCCAGAAAAGCATCACCAGCTTCAGCATCACGAGAATCCATCAGGATACGTTTAATTTCGCCTTCAGGCTGCTTGTCATTCAGCCAGTAACCTTGAGTCGCCTGTTGTAATTGTACTGCAGTCCAAGGTACCAAAGGCACAGTACTGGTAGTTGAAGTATGCATAAATTCGTCCTATTACTGCGCTGGATATGCTGAATCAGAGTTACAGTGCTGCGCATCAATGGCCGCCTGTACTTCGACAACATCATCAAACCAATGGCGAACGCCATCGATTTCCTGATAATTTTCATGCCCTTTGCCTGCAATCACGACAATATCACCCGCTTGCGCATGTTTCACTACAAACTTGATCGCTTCACGGCGGTCATGAATTTCCTGATAAGTTTTACCAGCGAAATCGATACCTTGCTTCATATCCGCGAAAATCTGTTCCGGGTTTTCAGTACGCGGATTGTCAGAGGTTAAAATCGCAATATCCGAACCATTAAGAGCCGCTTGTGCCATCAATGGACGTTTACCACGATCACGGTCACCACCACAGCCAAATACCGCCCAGAGCTTGTTATTGACATGGCGTTTTAAAGTCACCAATACCTGCGTCAAAGCATCTGGCGTATGGGCATAATCCACTACAAACAAGCGCTCACCATCACGCAGTACCTGCATACGACCCGGTGCGCCTTTTAGATTAGGCACAGTCTCAATCAAATTTGCTAAATCAAAACCAGCCTGTTCTGCAACAACCAGACTCGCCACCAGGTTTTCAACATTGAAATGACCCAAGAGTGGACTGTGTACGGTGAATGTACCCTGCGCAGTGATCAGTTTAAATTCTGCACCAGAAATCCGGTATTGAATATCCTGTACCTGATAGTCAGCAACTTGCGACAATGAATAAGTCAAAATTTTCGGCTGCGCTAGATTAGCCTGAGCCGCCTCAATCATCACCTGAGCATGTGCGTCATCCAGATTAATGATCGCAACTTTCAGAGATTCAAATTTGAATAAACGTGACTTGGCCTCAGCATAAGCTTCCAGCGTACCGTGATAATCCAGATGGTCACGGCTCAGGTTGCTATAAGCTGCAATTTCAATATCACAGCCATTTAAGCGGCCTTGTTCAAGACCATGCGAACTGGCTTCAATCGAAGCAAATTCTGCGCCCGCTTGCGCATAACCATGTAGGGCATTTTGCAATTGCAGCGCATCCAGTGTGGTATGCGAAGAGGCTTCCAGATTTGGCAAAATTCCATTGCCCGTGGTGCCCATCACCGCACAAGGTTTGCCTTGCAGCATCAAGAGTTCTGCGACCAAGCGAGAAATGGTGGTTTTTCCATTGGTTCCAGTCACGGCCAGAATACTTGCAGCCTGTACTGGCTGGGTCGCTTGCAGATAACGTTTCTGCCACCCCCCCATTAGATGCCGTACATTTGTCACGACTAATGCAGGAGAGATTCCGAGATCCTGTTCAGAAATGACTGCCAGTGCTCCTAGAGATAGCGCTTTTTTCGCATATTCCACAGTTTTCTCAGGTTGAGACAGACTGGTCAGGGCAATAAAAATTTGCCCTAATTTACTTTTCGGCTGTCCAGCTCAAAGCCCTGAAAGGATTGTCGCATCCATTCAGCACTATCTTGAACGGCGTAGAGATCTTGAAATGTTATCGACATTGATCACCTGTTTACTGGACTTGGGGAGATTCTAAAGGTTTGTCCAATGGGACATTCAGCAAGCGTAAAGACTCTTGCATTACACGCGCAAAGACCGGCGCAGATACCGTACCACCATAGTAGGTGCCTTGCGGGTTTTCTACCACCACCACCATAGCGATCCGTGGGTCACTGACTGGTGCCACGCCGGCAAATAAAGCACGGTATTCATTGGTCGAATAACCTTTACGGTCAGCACGCAATTTATGCGCAGTCCCTGTTTTACCTGCAACCCGATAACCTGGCACTGTCGCACGAGTAGCGGTACCCCCTGGCAAGGTTGCAGTTTCCATCATCAGCAGAACCTGGTCTGCAATTTTCGGATCAATCATCTGCTCGCCTTTCGGCTGCTCTTCTAATTTGTACAGGCTTAGTGGGACTTTTACGCCCTTGTTAGCCAGCATGGCATAGGCATCAGCCAGTTGTAGCACCGTCGCATTCAGACCATAACCATAAGACATAGTCGCCACTTCAGACACGTTCCATTTACTAGGTGGCAGAATCAGACCGGCACTTTCACCCGGGAATTTCACGGCAGAACGCTGACCAAAACCAAGGCGTTTATAGAAAGTCGGCAAGGTTTCATAAGGCAGTGATAACGCCAGTTTGGCGACACCAACGTTAGAGGATTTCTGGATAATACCACCCAAGGTTAATTGCCCATAATTGTGGGTATCCCGGATTGTGTGATTCCCGACCCGCATACTTCCCGGGGTCGTATTCACCACTGAATTGGCTGTGTATTTACCACTTTCCAGCGCCATCGCTACAGTCAGCGGCTTCATGGTTGAACCCGGCTCGAAAGAGTCGACCGCACCGCGGTTACGCATCGCATCTTTGTTCAATAATCCGTTTTTATCATTCGGGTTATAAGCTGGCCATGAAGTCATCGCCAGAATTTCACCCGTCTTCACATCCACCGCGATTGCGGTTGCAGAACGGGCATTATTTGCAACACCTGCTGCAGTCAGTTCACGATACATAATGTACTGCAAGCGTGAATCGATGCTAAGCGTGATATTTTCCCCTGCTTCAACTTCTTTAATAATTTCAGGGTCTTTAACGCGGTTGCCCTTCTTATCACGTACTATCTGCTGCTCGCCGTCTACACCTGACAGACGGGTATTCAGCTGCATTTCCAGGCCTTCAATCCCCACGCTCTCACTATTGGTCAAGCCAATAATCTGTGAGTTCGGTTGTGGCTGCGGATAGTAACGCTTATAGTTTTTCTCGGTGTATACACCCTGGAAATTACGCTGCATAATCAGCTCAGCCTGTTGAGGCGGAACTTCTTTTTTCAGAATCAGATAACGGGAACGCGGACGCGCTTCCATCTTCTGGCGCAGGTCGGCACGATCCATACCCACCGCATCAGCCAGTTCATCCAGGTTCAGGTTTTTATCCGGTAACTGACGTTTCAGCTTGCGGTTATTCGGATCCTTTTCCAAAGCCTGAATCGTTTCATCATAGAGTTTTTTATTATCAAAATAATCACGTGGATCAATCACTACCCGCATAATTGGAGTACTGATCGCCAGGGGCACGCCATTACGGTCATAAATCACACCACGCATGGCTTTAATTTTGTCGGTTCTTAAAATCTTGGCATTGGCCTTGTTCTGCAGGAATTCTTTATTAATCACCTGTACATAGAAAGCGCGCCCGATCAAAGCCAGAAAGCACAGCAGTACCACGGCCCACATAATATAAAAACGGCTAATATCAACGCTTAAAGCATTTTTTGTCGTCACGGACTGTTTTTTACGTGCCACTTGCTTGGTTTTCTTGTCTACCATGTCTGAGCGCTAGCCTTATTTTTTTACATCTGAAGTTTGTGGCAATGAAATCACCACGGTCTGTGAAACAGGAGGAGAATACATTCTGAGCTGGGTCACGGCACGTGTTCCAATCTGGGCGGTTGCACCAAAGGTCTGCTGCTCGATCAGCAAACGTCCCCACTCTGCATTGAGATCATCACGCTCACGCAGATAGCTGCTCAGTTTTCGATAATCCTGACGATATTCAAAGACTTGAAACACCACAAATACAGCACTGATGAAAACCATCATCAACAGAATGCCGTAAGTAATGGCTTTCTTCATCCCTGACTGATTCAACTTCCTTTCGACCACTTCAGTTTTCATTATTTGCCTATTAAGCTAAACGTTCTGCAACTCGGAGCCATGCACTACGTGAACGAGGATTGGCTTTCACTTCCTCATCACTTGCCTTGATACGGGATACTTTTCTCAGTCGACGTGTATCCTTGCGTTGTTGCGGCATCCCCCAGCCCGAGTCTTCCTCTAAGGTAGATTCTTTTTGAATAAATTGTTTAATTAAACGGTCTTCCAATGAATGGAAGCTAATAACCGCCAAACGACCATGAGGTTTAAGTACTTCAACGGCTTGTGGCAGGAAAACTTCAATATCTTCTAATTCTTTATTAATAGCAATACGAATCGCCTGGAAAGTTCGGGTTGCCGCATGTTTATTTTTTTCCCATTTCGGGTGTGCCACTTTGACAATTTCTGCCAGCTTGGCTGTCGTATCAATATATCCGGCAGCCTTGATTGCTTTGGCAATCCGCCGGCTATATCGCTCTTCGCCATACTGGAAAATGATATTGGCCAAAGCTTCTTCTTCAATATTCACCAACCACTCAGCTGCGGTCGGGCCTTGTGAATTGTCCATACGCATATCCAGCGGACCATCTTTCATAAAGCTAAAGCCACGTTCAGCCTGATCCAGCTGTGGAGATGACACGCCTAAATCCGCCATCACCCCATCCACGCTTTCTATACCATGCTCAGCAAGTGCTTCTTTAAGGTCAGCAAAGCTGGCATGAATAATTTTAAACCGGGGATCTTCCTGTTCCAGGATCGCAGCTGTTTCAAGTGCCTGAGGGTCTTTATCAAAGGCATAAACACGGGCATTTTCATCTAATTTAGATAATAAAAGACGCGTATGGCCACCACGGCCGAAAGTTCCATCCACATAAATTCCCGTATTTCGATCAGCCACCAGGGCATCAACGGTTTCGTGAAGCAATACAGAAATATGGGACATAAAAACTCAATCAATAGGGCGAAAAATTTAACTGCACATTATCACTCTGTTTAGCTAAAGCTCCAAACGACTTTTTGTAGATAAATATTATTTTCCATAGAGAAAACCGTTTTTATTTTTACTCAAACGATAAAAAAGCTTCCTTGGAGGAAGCTTCTTTATTTATAGAATTAAATTTTAAATCAACAGATTAACGTTTTGAGTTATAAATCTGATCAAAGAGCGCCCCATTCACGAAATGAGTTTTCTGTGCATTGGCCCAGCCACCGAATACTTCATCAATGGTAAAAGTTTTAATTTTCGGGAACTGCTTCGAGTATTTCGCTAGAACTTCCTGATTACGTGGGCGGTAATAATGTTTCGCTGCCATTTCCTGACCGAGTGGAGAATATAAATAATTGATATAGCCTGTTGCCAACCATTTATTGCCATTTTTCTCAACAGTACGATCCACAATTGCCACAGAAGGTTCAGTCAGAATCGTCAGAGATGGGTAGATAATGTCAAACTTGTCTTTACCCAATGTCTTTTGCGTCACTAAAGCTTCATTTTCCCAAGTCAGCAATACATCACCAATATTACGCTCTGCAAAGGTAGTCATCGATGCACGTGCAGCTGAGTCCATGACTTTTACGTTTTTATAAAGCTTGCCCACAAACTCTTGAGCTTTTGCCTTGCTGCCACCCGGTTGTTTTTCTGCATAACCCCAAGCTGACAAATACACCCAACGTGGCAGACCACCAGTTTTCGGGTTCGGTGTAATAATTTCCACGCCTGGTTTAGTCAGATCTTTCCAGTCTTTAATTCCTTTAGGGTTACCCTTACGCACCATAAATACAATAGTCGAGGTATACGGTGCAGAGTTATATGGGAATTCCTTTTGCCAACCCGCTTTGATCTGGCCCGATTTTACGATTTCTTCAATGTCATTGGCTAAAGCCAGCGTCACAACATCGCCTTTCAGACCATCAACAACCGAACGTGCCTGTTTACCAGAACCACCATGCGACTGTTTAAAGTTCACATTAATACCAGTACGGCTTTTCCAGTAAGCACCAAAAGATTTATTGAATTCGTCATAGAACTCGCGGGTTGCATCATAGGAAACATTTAAAAAATCACGGTCAGCTGCTTGCGTGGCAGTTGTGGTAAATGTCAAACCTGTTGCCAATAAGGCAGCGCTAAATATTGATTTTAACTGAGTTTTCATGAGAGCACGGGAGGATTATCTTGTATTCATATAACTATATGAAATAAAGTTATTTTTCGCAATTCAGCAAACAAAGTGTATACAGGGTAATATTTAGTTATTTTTTGTTTTAATATCATGTTTTATATAATAAAAATTTTAATAATATAGAGCTATGCAGGTTTTATAGCATTTTATTCTTTAGATATGAAAAAAACGGATAAGCAATTTATCCGTTTTGCCGTCTTATCAAGTATTTAGAAAACCATGGCAAATTAGCGGTTTTCAGCAGAAATCTGGTCGTAGATTGCACCATTTACGAAATGAGTTCTCTGTGCCTTGGTCCAACCACCAAACACTTTATCAATTGTAAAGGTTTGAATTTTTGGAAATTGTTTTGCATACTTTGCAGCTGCTTTTTGGTCACGCGGACGGAAATAATATTTCGCTGCCAGTTCCTGTCCCTTCGGTGAATACAAGTAGTTCAAATAACCTTTAGCCAGATTCGCATTACCATTTTTCGCGACACTTTTGTCGACAATCGCCACCGATGGTTCAGCCAAGATCGAGATAGACGGATAAACAATTTCGTATTTGTCTTTACCTAAACCTTGAGTCGCCAGCAAGGCTTCATTTTCCCAAGACAACAACACGTCACCGATGCCACGCTCAGCAAAAGTCGTTAAAGATCCACGCGCACCTGAATCTAGCACTTTGACATTGCCATATAATTTTTTCACCAGTTCTTTGGCCTGAACATCATTACCACCCGGCTGTTTCAGCGCATAGCCCCAGGCAGACAGATAAATCCAGCGTGGTGCGCCACCGGTTTTCGGATTTGGGGTAATAATTTCGACCCCTGGCTTGGTTAGGTCATTCCAGTCTCTAATCTGTTTTGGATTACCCTTACGCACCAAGAAGACAATAGTCGAAGTATAAGGTGCTGAGTTATTCGGAAACTCTTTTTGCCAGCCTTTATGAATCAGACCAGCATTGACAATTTCTTCAATGTCATTGGCCAGTGCCAGTGTTACGACATCTGCTTGTAAACCATCCACTACGGAACGAGCCTGTTTACCTGAACCCCCATGTGACTGCTTAAAGTTAACCGTTTGTCCGGTTTTTTGTTTCCAGAATTTGCCGAATTCTTCATTATATTCCTGATAGAACTCACGGGTTGGATCGTAGGAAACATTCAGGAAATCTTTGGCTATTGCCAGCTGTGCACTTACCCCCGAAAACACTGCGAAAAATGCAGATACAATTATTTTTTTCATTACAATAGCTCTTTTGTTTATCTAAAAAACACTATATAAACTTGAAATATATTTAACAATCATATGCTTATAATAATAATTTTAAAGATTTTCTTATTTTTAGATATCTTATAAATGACAATTCTCTGCATTTTTTATACTTATCGCCTATCAATTGATTACTTTAGGATATGATCTTCATAGTCTCTTCATAGTCCTGTGCTAAAAATAGCGTCGTTATGAGGTGATCTCTGATTTTTCTCAATTTTCCATTGTCATATTTATTTTTTTGTAAATTTTGTGACTTGGTTCTACTTTTTAGGGGTTAAATGTGATTGAATTGTATTCAACACAACAAAAACCCTAAGACTATAAATCCAGCACCACAACAAGAGAGGGAGTTTGGACATGAAATTTGCAACGTTCAAGACCGGCATCCTGAGCCTATCCATTTTATTTACCGCACAATTCAGCAACGCTGTTGTTGCGCACCCTGAGCTAGTTAATAATCCGGCTGCACTAACAGCTGCTGCCTCTAAACCAGCAGTAACAGTGACTAAGTCATCTCCTATTGTAAAGGCAATTCAGCAGCAAAAAACTGAAAAATCTCTGCATCCTGAAGAAAACCTGAAAGTTTTGACTGCAATTAAAGTACGTCCATCACAAAACTTTTTTGCCGATCAAAACCAGAGTTTTACTCGTTTTCTGCAAAATTTTTTCTTTAGCAGCAATTCCTAATGATCAGCTGACAGCTCGCAACATTTAAAACTGCTTCTGATCTAAAGCCATATCATTCAATGTTGAATTAAGCATTAAGTGATGTGGCTTTTTCGTTATAATAGCCAGAAATTTATATTTAGATTCCATCCGACTATGACTGTTCGTACTCGTATTGCCCCTTCTCCTACAGGTTTTCCTCATGTAGGAACTGCCTATATTGCCTTGTTTAACCTGTGCTTTGCCAAGCAGCACGGCGGTGAATTTATTCTTCGTATTGAAGATACTGATCAGCTGCGCTCTACCCCTGAATCAGAGAAAATGATTCTGGATTCTTTGCGCTGGTTAGGCCTGAACTGGTCTGAAGGTCCGGATATTGGTGGTCCACATGCGCCATACCGTCAGTCAGAACGTATGAGCATCTATAAAAAATATGCTGAAGAGCTGGTAGATAAAGGTCATGCCTTCTACTGTTTTGCGACTGCGCAAGAGTTAGATGAAATGCGTGCTGAACAGCAGGCACGTGGTGAATCACCACGTTACGATGGCCGTGGTTTAAAACTCTCTAAAGAAGAAGTCGCACGTCGTCTGGCAGCTGGCGAACCGCATGTGATTCGTATGAAAGTGCCAACTGAAGGTGTATGTACCTTCAATGATATGTTGCGTGGTGAAGTAGAAATTCCATGGGCGCAAGTCGACATGCAAATTCTGTTAAAAACAGACGGTCTGCCAACTTATCATTTGGCAAACGTGGTCGATGATCATCTGATGCAAATCACCCATGTGATTCGCGGTGAAGAATGGATTCCTTCTGCACCGAAACACCAATTGCTTTACAAATACTTTGGTTGGGATATGCCAGTGCTGTGCCACATGCCACTACTGCGTAACCCGGACAAATCAAAACTATCTAAACGTAAAAACCCGACGTCTATTAACTACTATAAAGACATCGGTGTATTGCCAGAAGCCCTGCTGAACTACTTGGGTCGTATGGGCTGGTCAATGCCAGATGAGCGTGAAAAATTTACACTGACTGAGATGATTGAACACTTTGACATTAATCGTGTTTCTCTTGGCGGCCCGATCTTTGATGTTGAAAAATTAAATTGGCTGAATGGTCAGTGGATTAAGGCACTTTCTCCAGCTGAGCTTCTGGATACCTTGCTGACCTGGAAAGCTGATCGTGCCAAATTAGAAGAAATTGCTGCTGCGATTCAACCACGTATCAACCTGTTGTCAGAAGCGGTGAACTGGTCAGCGCATTATTTCAACCATTTCCCTACGCTGTCTAAAGAACAGTTTGAAAGCAAAAAACTGACTGAAGAACAGGTACGTCAAAGTTTGCAGTTTGCAATTTGGCGTCTGGAAAGCCTGTTTACCTGGAATAATGATACGGTCGGCCAAACTCTGATGGATCTTGCCAACCAGATGGGCATCAAGCTACGTGATTTTATGCCAGCTTTCTTTATTGCCATTGCCGGTTCAACTGCATCTACGCCAGTGATGCAAACCATGGTGACGATTGGACCAGACCTGACCTTTGCCCGTCTGCGTCATGCCCTGGAAATTGTCGGTGGTCCAAGCAAAAAAGAGCTGAAAGTCTGGGAAAAACTTAATGAAAGCTTAAAATTGCCGAAAAATGATGCAGTTGATGAAGCTTAATTAAATTTTTAGTTGACGTGTGAACGTTATATCCATAATATAGCGCTCACACAGACTGGGGTCATAGCTCAGTTGGTAGAGCGCTACAATGGCATTGTAGAGGTCAGGAGTTCGATCCTCCTTGACTCCACCAAAAGTCTTGCTTTACTTGTGTATTTGCCTCATTTGTCCCTATCGTCTAGAGGCCTAGGACATCGCCCTTTCACGGCGGTAACCGGGGTTCGAATCCCCGTAGGGACGCCATATTCAAGATCACTATAATATATTAGGGTGATCTTAATAAAAAAACCCAAGCATTGCGACTTGGGTTTTTTATTGTCTGAAATTTATTATGATAACTTTGAGCCACTTTTGGCTTTCTGTATGATTAAGATTAAAATAGACAAAATTGAAAAATTCTGGAGTTGCAATGCAATACCGTTGTCCGAAATGTCAAAGTCCTAAAATTATGCCGCTTGCACAACCAGGTCAGCCAGCAGCACGTCCAGTCGTGCCAAAAAGCTTGGTACTTCTTGTACCTGCCCTATTTGTCTTACTTCTGCTGGTGATCATCAGTATTGGTATGTGGATTTTTGGTGACGGCGCAGGCACTACCCTACAGACTGCGACAGTAATTGTATTCGTGATCTGTCTGATTGCAGGCTTTATGTTCTATAAAGACTTGCCTGACTTTAAAATCTCTATGCAGGCATTCATGCAAAGCCAGAAAAAATGGAAATGCCGTGAATGTAATCATGAATGGGAAATCTGATTTTTCTCTCTCGTATTTAAGGCTGCTTCGGCAGTCTTTTTTATGCCTTTCATTAAATTAGTTTTATCGGATTATCTAAAAATTTAAAAACATCATCAGACAAACTGGTGTAATTTATTCTTATAAAAAAGGATTCCAATTTATTGCAGGGATGCAGCATAAAGGAATAATAAAAATGCTTAAAAAAATTATAAATTTTCTATTTTCTTGTAATGATCCGCCTATTCCATTCATTGAGGAGCAGCCGAGTGAAGCAGATACTTATTATTTGCAGGCTTTGCAATATGAGTCACTTTGTATGACCCTGCAACAACTACAGGCTGTACCAGAGATTAGCCAACGCCTAACCCCAAAACACATCTATCAACGCAATGCTGTCTGGAACTACCTGAGTGCAGGGTTAAGAGGACATATGGAAGCACAATATCGACTTGGCGTGTATTATTTGCATGGAAAACTAGGTCTAGATCAAAATGATGAACAGGCCAGATTATGGTTAGATAAAGCCAGACAGCAAAATCATAGTAAGGCTGCACAACTTTTATCAGAAATAGAAAGCTGATAAACTTAAGAATATAGGATAAAAAACCAGCCCGAGGGCTGGTTTTTTTTGTCGCTTTAGTTAAGCACCAATTTTGCGGTATTTCTGACGTTTCGCAACCAGGTCATCCCCATCGCGTTTACGACGATATTCTTCGAATTCTGCATAGTTACCGGTGAAGAATTCAGGTGTTTCACCTTCGAATGACAAGATGTGCGTTGCAATACGGTCAAGGAACCAACGGTCATGCGAGATCACCATCACTGTACCCGGGAAGACAAGAATCGCGTCTTCGAGTGCACGTAAAGTTTCGATGTCCAAGTCGTTCGACGGTTCATCGAGTAAGATTACGTTAGCGCCCATTTGCAGGATTTTTGCAAGCTGTAAACGGTTACGCTCACCACCTGACAACTGACCGACACGTTTTTGCTGATCTTGGCCTTTAAAGTTAAAACGGCCGATGTACGCACGTGATGCAATTTCGTATTCACCAATACGCAAGATATCTAAACCGCCAGAAACTTCTTCCCAAACAGTTTTGTTGTTATCTAAGGTGTCACGAATCTGCCCTACATAAGCAACTTTAACTGAATCACCTAAAGTTACTGTACCCGTATCAGGTTGTAATTCGCCTGTCATCATACGGAAGAGTGTGGTTTTACCCGCACCGTTTTCACCGACAATACCCACAATCGCAGCAGGCGGTACAACAAACGATAAATCTTTATAGAGCGTACGATCACCAAACGATTTGCTGATACCTTCAACTTCTACAACCTTGTTACCTAGACGTGGACCAGGTGGAATGTAGATTTCAGACGTTTCGTTACGTTGCTGGAATTCGCGCGAGTTAAGCTCTTCAAAGCGTTCCATACGTGCCTTGTTTTTCTTTTGCTGACCTTTCGCATTAGAACGAACCCATTCAAGTTCTTTCTTAAGCGCTTTAGCAAAAGATTCTTCCTGCTTCTGTTCCTGCTCTAAACGGGCATTTTTCTGCTCTAACCAAGAAGAGTAGTTGCCTTGGTATGGAATGCCCATGCCACGGTCAAGTTCAAGAATCCACTCTGCTACGTTATCCAGGAAGTAACGGTCATGCGTGATCGCAACGATGGTACCTGGGAAGTCTTTCAAGAAACGCTCTAACCAGGATACAGATGATGCATCCAAGTGGTTCGTCGGTTCGTCTAGAAGTAACATATCTGGCTTAGACAGAAGCAGACGGCAAAGTGCAACACGACGGCGCTCACCACCAGACAATTTAGTTACATCAGCATCCCAAGCTGGCAGGTTTAATGCAGCTGCCGCCTGTTCAAGCTGGTTGTTAAGGTTATGCGCATCCCAAGTCTGAATAATCGCTTCTAGCTTTTCTTGCTCTTTTGCAAGTGCATCGAAATCTGCATCTTCTGCTGCATATTCAGCGAAAACTTCATCCAAACGTGCCAAAGCATCAAGTGCTTCACGTACGCCATCTTCAACATTACCACGAACGTCTTTGGTTTCATCCAAAGGTGGTTCTTGCTCCAGATAACCGATTTTGATACCCGGTTGCGCACGAGCTTCACCAGAGAAATCTTTATCTACGCCCGCCATAATACGAAGCAAAGTAGATTTACCCGCACCGTTCAGACCAAGCACACCAATTTTTGCGCCTGGGAAAAATGATAAGGAGATATCTTTGAGGATTTCGCGCTTCGGCGGAACCATCTTGGATACTCGGTTCATCGTATAAATATATTGGGCCACGTAGGACTCCTCAATTGAAAAACCAGATGGGGAAAAAATGAATTTCCCCTGCTCAATCATGAGCGAAAAAATAATCGGCTATTATACGCAGAATGTCTACAAAACATAAGCCATTCCGGTGAAGTTAATGCCTTGTTACAAGTTTAATCCTGTTTATTTTTCAAACAGAATTTTTAGTCCCTAAACTTGCATTATTTTGTTGATGTTATATCGTGAATTAAGATATTCATCTGAATAAATATGCACTTTTCTTCATATTTCAAGTGCTAATATTTGAGCAATTTTATTAAAGCAAAACACAAAGAAGACTAACGATCATGACTTATAAAGCAGAAACTTTAGCAATTCACGCAGGTTATAGCCCGGAACCCACCACCAAAGCTGTCGCGGTGCCAATTTATCAGACCACCTCTTATGCCTTTGACAATACCCAGCATGGCGCAGACCTGTTTGACCTGAAAGTCCAAGGCAATATTTATACCCGTATCATGAATCCGACCACAGCAGTGTTAGAACAGCGTATTGCTGCGCTAGAAGGTGGTATTGGCGCACTGGCATTAGCATCCGGTATGGCCGCCATTACTTACGCGATTCAGACCATTGCTGAAGCTGGGGACAATATTGCTTCAGTGTCTACTTTATATGGTGGCACCTATAACCTGTTTGCACATACTCTGCCAAAGCAAGGCATTGAAGTCCGCTTCTTTGACTACCAAAACCCGGAAGCACTGCGTGGTCTGATTGACGACAAAACCAAACTGGTTTTTGTGGAATCAATTGGTAACCCACTCGGCAATATTATCGACTTAGAAGCGATTTCAAAGATTGCGCATGAATACGGCGTACCCGTGATTGTCGACAACACTGTAGCAACTCCCGTCTTGCAAAAGTCTTTTGATTTCGGTGCCGATATCGTAGTGCACTCACTGACCAAATATATTGGCGGGCATGGCAATTCGATTGGCGGCATTATTGTCGATAGCGGCAAGTTTCCATGGGGCAAACATGCAGCACGCTTCTCTACCCTGAATACACCTGACCCAAGCTACCACGGTGTCAACTATGTCGAAGCTTTAGGTGAAGCAGCCTATATTGCCCGTGCCCGTGTGGTACCACTTCGCAATACTGGTGCAGCAATCAGCCCGCAAAATGTATTCCTGATTTTGCAAGGACTGGAAACTTTAAGTCTACGTATGGAACGTCATACTGAAAATGCACTTAAAGTTGCGGAATATTTGCAGCAGCATCCAAAAGTAAAATGGGTCAATTACGCTGGTCTGAAAGATCATCCTCAGCATGCTTTGGCGCAGAAATATGTGAAAGGGAAACCGTCTGCAATCTTAACCTTTGGTGTTGAAGGTGGTCGTGAAGGCGGTGCTCGTTTTATTGATGCCCTGCAGCTGTTCACCCGTCTGGTCAATATTGGGGATGCCAAGAGTCTGGCCTGTCATCCGGCCACTACGACTCATCGCCAGCTTAATCCAGAAGAACTTAAATCGGCTGGCGTGAGTGAAGATATGGTTCGTCTTTCTATCGGGATTGAACACATTGATGACCTGATTGCTGATCTGGAACAGTCACTCGCAGCCGTTTAAGCCTTCTTTTAAAGCAAAAAACTCCATCATTTCTGATGGAGTTTTTTATCTGGCTTTACTTTTCATGAGCTTTATCTTATGGTTAGATCACAATAAAAATTAATTGAAACGTAGTTTAAAAATAGAGCAATTACTCTAAAATTTTCCTTATTTTCAACAACTTAATCTCTGGATTTTCCTGCATAATTCGTTATCATATACAGACTTCATTGTGTACGAACTTCCGTGCATACCTACGTACAAACCAAATAAGAAAAAACGTAAACCTACAGCATATTTCAGGAAGAACAAACGTGAAATCCAGACTACAGAAACATCTACTGAAACGAGTTCAAGGCAAAACTATCCTCATTACGGGTGCATCCAGCGGTATTGGCCTGACAGCAGCACACCGTCTGGCAGATGCAGGTGCACATGTCCTGCTAGTAGCACGTACCAAAGAGACTCTGGACCAGGTAAAAGAAGAAATTGAAGCAAAAGGCGGCATGGCAACAGTTTTTCCGTGTGACCTGAATAATCTGGACGCCATTGATGAAGTATCCAAACAGATTCTGGCTTCTGTTGATCACATTGATATTCTGATTAACAATGCCGGTCGCTCGATCCGTCGTGCGGTACATGAATCTGTAGACCGCTTCCACGATTTTGAACGTACCATGCAGCTGAACTATTTCGGTGCTGTGCGTCTGGTGATGAACATCCTGCCACATATGATGATTCGTCGTCAGGGTCACATCATCAACATCAGTTCGATTGGGGTATTGGCAAATGCGACCCGCTTCTCTGCTTATGTGGCATCGAAAGCAGCCTTGGATGCATTTAGTCGCTGTCTGTCTGCAGAAGTCAATTCACATAAGATCGCAATTACTTCTATCTATATGCCATTGGTACGTACGCCAATGATTGCACCGACCAAGATCTATAAATATGTTCCGACGCTTTCTCCTGAAGAAGCATCTGATCTGATTGCACATGCAATTGTGAAACGACCGAAAAAAGTTGCTACCGGTTTGGGCCGTCTAGCTTCAATTACTTATGCAATTGCACCAGACATTAACAATAAACTGATGTCAATCGGCTACAACCTGTTCCCAAGTTCATCTGCCTCTGTAGGTCAGCCACAGAAGCTGAACTGGGTACAGAAAGCATATGCACGTATCTTCCCGGGTGAGCACTGGTAAGTTCAGGCGAAAATGCACTTTGAACAAAGCCGCCTGCTGGCGGCTTTATTATTTTGATCGGCTAACAATCAAGATACCCTGAATTATCACGACAGATCCTGTCATTTCAGATGCAGATTTTTGCCGCAAATGATCTCAGATCACGTACACTATCGGACGGATATTTGATCCGCATGTATTAAACATTTAGATATTGATTCAACAGATGGACACCCTTATGAATAACCTGCAATGGCTCGATGAAGTAAAATTTAACGAACAAGGACTTGTACCTGCCATTGCCCAGCATCATCAAACCGGTCGTGTATTGATGGTGGCGTGGATGAATCGTGAAGCACTGGCGCTGACTGCAGAAAAGAATCAGGCCGTGTATTTCTCTCGTTCCCGCAATAAGTTATGGCATAAGGGTGAAGAATCAGGTCATTTTCAGACGGTGCATGAAATCCGTCTGGACTGTGATGCTGACGTGATTGTGCTGCAAATCGAACAGCATGGTGGGATTGCCTGTCATACTGGTCGTGAATCTTGTTTCTATCGCAAACTGACGCCGAATGGCTGGGAAATTGTCGATGTACAAATTAAAGATCCTGCAGCGATCTATGGTGAAAAATCTGCAAACCCGCATACCATGGCGATGAATGCATCTAATGCCCAATCAGAACAGGTTGAGGTCTTGTCTTATCTGGGTCAGATGATGGCTGAACGTAAGCAGGCTGATCCCGATTCATCTTATGTTGCCAAGCTCTATCACAAAGGCTTAAACAAAATTCTGGAAAAAGTCGGTGAAGAAAGCTTTGAAACTGTGATTGCTGCCAAAGACTTTAAAGCTGAAGCAACCGAAGACAATAAAAATGACCTGATCTATGAGGTGGCAGATCTGTGGTTCCATACTATCGTGATGCTGGGCTATTTCGACCTTGATCCACAACTGGTTTTAAATGAACTGGCACGTCGTCAGGGCTTATCTGGTCTGGTTGAAAAAGCCAACCGTTCACACTAAGTTTTCAATTTAACTGTGTCTGAGCCAATTAAACCGACCGCAACCTATGAGCAGGCCACTGCCATTGATAACGCACGTCTGGGCAAATCTTTTAAAGTGATTGCCTATGCCGGCACAGGTAAAACCACAACTTTACAAATGATCAGCGATGCCATGCCGCAGCGGCGTGGCATGTATCTGGCATTTAACAAATCCATTGCTGCGGAAGCACAAAATAAGTTCCATCGTGGTGTGGACTGCCGGACTTTCCACTCACTGGCCTATCGCAGTGTTCCACGTGGAGTCACGGATAAAATGCGCCTGCCCCGTCTCAGTCCAAGCTTCATTGCCAAGGAATATCGCCTTGAGCCGATGACCCTGCGCCGCATGATGGGTGGCCGTTATGAAAAATATGTCATGATGCCTTCGCGTCTGGCCAGTCTGGTCGCGAATGCGGTCGGTTATTTCTGTTCAACCAGTTCACAATACCCTGCTCCACGGCATATTCAGGCACCAAGCTGGTTACATCCGGACGATGTCGAAGCCCTGCAAAAGAAACTCTATCCTGCGGTTGAGCGTCGCTGGCTGGAATCGATTGATCCGAATCATCAGGCCGGAATCGGACATGATATTTATCTGAAACTCTGGGCATTATCAGAACCGAATATTCCAGCGGATTATGTACTTTTTGATGAAGCTCAGGATGCTGACCCCCTGATGTTGGGTATTTTGCTAAAACAGCGCAGCACCCAGGTGATCTATGTCGGGGATGCGCATCAGCAGATTTATGCCTGGCGTGGTGCAGTCAATGCCATGCAGCAACTGCCATTACCAGAATCCCGCCTAACTACCTCATTCCGTTTTGGTCCTGAAATTGCCCTGAATGCCAATGCAATTTTGGGAGCCTTGAATGAAACCGTGCCCTTACTCGGTAATCCGCATCTGAACTCTAAAGTAGTGAATAAACCACATACCAAAATGCGTGATGCGATTTTATGCCGTACCAATGCCCGAGCCATGGAACTGCTGCTTGCTGGACTTGTGCGTGGTGAAAAGGTCAGTTTGCAGGCCGATCATGTCAAGCTGAACCGTTTTGTCGAAGCGGCTGCCATGCTGAAACAGGGCAAACGTGTGGTGGATGTGCCTGAACTGGCCTGGTTTAACTCCTGGCATGATGTACATGAATATTGCGAGACCAATGAAGGCAGTGACATTAAACCTTTGGTGAAACTGGTCGATGAGCATGGGACTGATCCGCTAAAAACTGCGCTGGCCAAGATCACGCCAATCGGACAGGCCCACTACATCATCTCCACCGCCCACAAGGCTAAAGGTCTGGAATGGGACCGGGTCCATATTGAAGATGACTACCAGTTTAAATTAAATGAAAAAGATCACAAGATTAGTGATGAAGAGTTAAGACTGCTTTACGTAGCCTGTACACGTGCTAAAGTAAGCTTAAATATTCACCACATTTATGACCTGATTCAGCAGCTAAAAATTAAAATGCCTCTATCATTACGGCAGGCAGCAGGCTAGTACAGCATGGATGTAGGCATCACGATACAGGTGGTCTATGCAAGTCGAATCCATACAACTCAAACATACCCTGCACTTTTCTGATATCCAGCTTGATTTTAAATATCATAAACTGCCCGTTACCTTAATTCTCGGTGATCAGGGTTCTGGTAAAACGGCGCTGCTGCGTAGCACCTATCAGGCACTGACCTGGTTCGCTGCGCGCTATCGCGACCTGCGTACTGCCGGCATGGTGATGCTGGATCAGGACATCATGCAACATCGTCTGCAATCCAAGATCAATATTCAGGTCCGTTTTCCTGAAGAAATTGGCTCTTTTGCAGAAAGTAGCGATCAACAGCAATCTTCTACCCAGCAGTGTAGCTGGCAGCTTTATAAAACTTTAAATAGTCAGGGTGTGGGACTGAGTAAGGTAGATACATCGCAACTCGAAGCGATGGTCACGTTGTATCAGAAAGCCCTCGCCAAAGATCCAATGCTGGGCTTACCGCTGATTGCCTATTATCCGGCTGAGCGTTTTTGTCAATGAAATCAATCTGCTCAGTAAAAACAATCCGGCGATTTTACAAACGGTGTATGCCTATGAAATTGCAGCTATTCCCTTCACGACTTTTACCCGTTTTTTTGAATGGTTCCGGGAAATCAGCGACATTGAAAATGCGCAAAGTGCGCAGATTCTGGAGCAAATCCTGAGCCGCGCTTCGCAGCAGGATAAAAAACACAATATGGATGAACTGGTCAAGCATATTGAACATGCCCAGATCCAGGTGAATACTCCGAGTTTAAATAGCCTGCGTGAAGCTTTGTCGATCGTTCTGCCTGAAGTCAGCAATCTCTATTTGCAGTACCAACCTAAAATGCAGCTGATGGTGAGCTACAAAGGACAAACCCAGACTTTACAGCAATTACCGAATAGCATCCGTAACTGGATTGCCTTAGTCGGAGATATTGTACGTCGCCTGTGTCTGCTCAATCCGAAAAGCCTGTTTCCATGCAAGGAAGGCAGTGGCATTCTACTGATTGATGCGATTGATCATCAGCTGGATCAGGACATGGCAGCAGTCATTCTGTCTCGTCTGCATCAAGCCTTTCCTGAACTGCAAATCATTGTGACTGGTAACCGTCCTGAGTTACTGGAACAGGCAGCAGATTTTCAATGTGTGTGTCTTGAAGATAAACAACTCTATCCAGTTCAAGTTGATACAATCCCAGCGCAATATGATCAACTCTATGCGAATTTAGGCCTGGGTCAAGAAACCCTGAATACTGAGGAAATCGTGCTGCTCGAGCCCGAGCTTGAACAAGTAACGCCACTTTCAATCTTGCAACTGATTCAGCAAACATTGAATGAAGAGCAGCAACAGGAGTTGCTACGTTTACTGAATCAGAATGACCGGAAAATTCCCCAAATTCCGTTTTAAGCGAATAAGCTGGCTCTTGAATTAACCTGATTTAATTTTTCTGAATGCCTCCTCATCGAGGCAGGTCTTCAAGACTGTCCATTTTTTTCAATAGACTCTTCAAGTTTGATCTTTATTTTCAGTTCAATCCGGTCGATGTGCTCAAGCATGCGCCCCATGCTTTCATGGGGTCATCGTATAATTGTTAAGTCGTACACAAAAAGATTGATGTTGTTGTTATCCTGTAATATGATCGGAATTACTTGCATTTTTCATTGTAAAATCTGAATTTGCTATCGTTTATAAGTTGCGCAATACAACTGTTTTTATTCTTTGAATACGATTTGGCTTTCAAGATTGAGAAATTTGGGCTGCTCCTTGCATTCCTGTAATCCTTGAAAGATAAAGATTCACCCTAGGTTCATGACGACCTAATTCACGACAATGGATACGAGTGTGCTGCCGATTATTATATTGTTACCGTTAGTATTAGGCACAACCCTTGTCTCGTGGCTGAAAAGATTTTCGCGCGGGGTAACGGCCTTAGGGGCCATTGGTGTCAGCCTCAGCAGTTTTGCATTATTACTCAGCCAGGCGCCTGCGGTGCTAGATGGTGCAGTCATTAGCGAAAGCTGGTCATGGCTGCCTCAACTTGGTATTGATTTCGGTTTCCGCCTGGATTCTCTGGGGCTATTATTTGCTCTGCTGATCAGTGGCATCGGCACCCTGATTTTTATTTATGCCTACTATTATTTAAGTCCGAAGAACTCGCTCAGCAAACTTTATATCCTGCTGATGCTGTTCATGGCAGCCATGCTCGGCATTTCCTTGTCGAATAACCTGATTATTTTATTAATTTTCTGGGAACTAACCAGTATCTCCTCGTTCTTACTGGTTGGTTACTGGAGCAATTATGAAGTGGCCCAACGTGGCTCACGCATGGCGTTGACCATTACTGGCATGGGTGGTCTAGCAATGCTCGGTGGTTTCGTTTTACTGGGCGAGATCACAGGAACTTATCAGATTGATCAGATCATTGGTATGACCGAGCTGATCCAATCGCATAGCGTGTTTGTACCCACCCTGCTGCTGATTTTGCTTGGTGCCTTTACCAAAAGTGCGCAGTTTCCTTTCCATTTCTGGCTGCCAAATGCCATGGCAGCACCGACACCGGTATCTGCTTATCTGCATTCTGCCACGATGGTAAAAGCGGGCTTATTTCTGGTGGCACGCTTGCTGCCAATTTTTGCTGGCGCGGCACTTTTTCATAATATTGTTACCTTTATCGGTCTATTTACCCTGTGCATGGCAGCCTTTTTTGCCATCTTTAAGGAAGACCTGAAAGGCTTGCTGGCCTATTCAACCATCAGTCATCTTGGCCTGATCATGTGTCTGCTGGGAATTGGTTCACCACTCGCGGTGGCTGCTGCAATTTTCCATATCATTAACCATGCAACCTTTAAAGCTGCACTGTTTATGATTGCCGGCATTATTGACCATGAATCGGGTACACGCGACTTACGCAAGTTGTCCGGCTTGTGGCAATTACTGCCTTTTACTGCAACACTTACCATGATCACTGCTGCCTCAATGGCAGGTGTCCCATTAACGAATGGCTTCCTGTCCAAGGAAATGTTCTTTACTGAACTGCTGGCCAACCTAAGTGGTCCAGTGATGATTGGCTCTGCCATTGTGGCGACTTTAGCCGGTATTTTCGCGGTAGCCTATTCGATTCGTTTGGTCCACGGCGTTTTCTTTGACGGTCCTATTGGTAAAAATGTACCCAATAAAGAAGCTCACGAACCCCCGTTTGGCATGCGTGCACCCGCAACTTTATTGGCGGTTTTATGTATTTTAGTCGGCTTGATGCCTGCCTTATTGGTCGAGCATATTGTCAATAGCACAACTCGTGCCAGTACCCAACTGTTACAGTTTGAAGGCACACATTTGGCAATTTGGCATGGCTTTAACCTTCCCTTGCTAATGAGTGCAATTGCTTTGCTTGGCGGGATCATCTTCTATTTCTCGCTCGCCAAAGGTGGAAAAATCCGTGAAATTGACCTCGATCCACATTTAGGTCAATTCCAAGGCAAACTGCTGTTTCAATTATTCTTAAAACATTTACTACAAGTTTCTCGCAAAATTAAACGTAAAACTGAAAATGGTTCACTGCAAAGCTATTTGGTGTGGATCATTGTCTTTACAGTATTCATAGTCGCCCTACCATTATTCAATCAGGGCTTAACAACTGGTACACGCGAACTCACACATGCACCTATAATTGCCATTGTTTTATGGTTATTGCTGTTCTCTGCCTGTTGGATGATGCTGTGGTTCCACCATGAGCGCATCAAAGCTGTCTTAATTAGCGGTGCAGTTGGCTTGGTTGTCACCATGATATTTGTCGGACTGTCTGCACCTGACTTGGCACAAACCCAAATCACGGTTGATGTCGTCACCACTGTTTTATTGCTGATGAGTCTCTCCCTGCTCCCACAATTAACCCCTTATGAATCAAGCCGCTCACGTCGCTGGCGAGATGCCTTGATTGCGATTGGTGGCGGCATTGGTATCGGCTGGATTGCATGGCTGGTGATAACCCGCGACCATAATTCAATTTCATGGTTCTTTAATCAGCAATCCATTCCTCTCGGTGGCGGAACCAACGTGGTCAACGTCATTTTGGTAGACTTCCGTGTTTTCGATACCTTTGGTGAAATTGCCGTCTTGGGCATTGCCGCGATTGGTACGCTCTGTTTAATGGATGGTATGCGTGCGCACGGCACTATCATGACGCAAGGTTTAACCTACCGCTTTAATCCTTCACCGTTGATGCTGCGTATTACCGCCTCATGGATTTTACCTATCGCCCTTGTGATCAGTCTGTATATTTTCTTGCGCGGCCATAATCAGCCTGGCGGCGGTTTTATCGCAGGCCTGGTGACTTCTTTAGCCTTGATTATTCAGTACATTGCCATCGGTCAGGATCATGCAGAAAAAATGCTTGGTGCTAAATCTGGTCGTCTCTATGAAATCTGGATTGGTAGCGGTTTGATGTTTGCTGGCCTAACTGGTGTTGCTGCCTGGTTCTGGTCACGTCCATTCCTGACCAGTGCGCATATTTATGTCCATCCCCCAATACTCGGCGATATGCATCTGGCTTCTGCAGCGCTGTTCGACGTCGGGGTTTATGTCACCGTGGTCGGCGCGACCATGTTAATGATTTCTGTGCTTGGGGATTCACGTCACTCGTCTATGACTGGCCCGGTACCAAGAGGATAATGCAATGATCAGTCTAGAATTTTTATTGGTCTCTGCAATTGGACTCCTGACATCAACCGGGATCTACCTAATCCTGCGAGCCCGTACCTTCCCTGTAGTATTGGGTCTGGCAATGATCGGTTATGCCGTCAACCTGTTTCTATTTGCCATGGGGCGTATTCAGATCAATGCGCCTGCAATTTTGACTGAAGCCGCGAAAGTCTCTGACCCATTACCGCAAGCCTTGGTGTTAACTGCAATTGTGATTGGCTTTGCCACCACTGCATTTATTGTGCAATTGGCGCTGCGTAGCCGTTATGAAACAGGGACAGACCACGTTGATGCCAAAGAAGAATATCCACTGCTTGACCCACGCGAGGATGAGCCATAATGACTGATTTCCTCCAATTTTGGCTACAGCATTCACCTATCTTTAGCATCTTAATTCCAACCTTTACCGCATTTATTTTGGTGCTATTAGGTAATCCGGGCTTTGGTTCACTCTCACGTGACTGGCGTCAGCCATGGCGTCGTGGCATTAGTCTGATCTCTGCCACGCTCGGTTTAATCACTGCGATCAGCTATTTAATTCAAGTCAGCAGCGGACAAATTATTATTTATAATTTGAGCGAATGGGCCGCACCATTTGGCATTGTTTTGGTGCTAGATCAATTGTCTGCCCTCATGTTGGTACTGACTTAT
Organism: Acinetobacter sp. HA; assembly: GCF_000264725.1. Lineage (NCBI taxonomy): Bacteria > Pseudomonadati > Pseudomonadota > Gammaproteobacteria > Moraxellales > Moraxellaceae > Acinetobacter > Acinetobacter sp. HA. Next base: position 47,147 of record NZ_AJXD01000008.1, read on the forward strand.
TCACTTGCCTTGCCATTGCTCTGGTTTTCCAGCAAAGAATGGGATGAGCGTGGTCGCTATTTTCACACCATGGTGCATTTCCTGCTCATGGGACTTTGCGGTGCATTCCTCACAGGTGACTTATTTAACCTGTTCGTATTCTTTGAGGTATTACTCCTCGCTTCTTATGTGTTGTTATTGCACGGTCAAGGCAAAGCACGTTTTCAACTCGGGATTCATTACGTCACCATCAACCTATTAGCCTCTGCCCTGTTTCTGATTGGCTTAGGAATGATTTACGGCAGTGTCGGCAGTTTAAACATGACCGATGTGGCGCGTCTGATTCCCCTACTCGATGCTGATGCACATAAAATTGCGGTGGCAGGTGGCTTACTGTTATTTGTGGTGTTTGGTATTAAAGCTGCCATGCTTCCTGTCGGTTTTTGGCTACCTAAAACCTATGCCGTGGCAACAACTCCTGTGGCAGCCTTGTTCACCATCATGACCAAAGTCGGTGTGTATGCGATTTTACGGGTCAATGGAACCGTATTTGATGATGAACTGAGCCATAAAATCCTACAAGACTGGTTATTGCCGATTGGTCTGATTACCTCACTGTATGGGGTCATTGGCGCGATTGGTGCAGAGCGCTTACGTCGCTTTGTCGGTTTTATGATGCTGTCTTCAATTGGTACCATCCTGATTGCTATTTCAATGCTGAACACACAGGCATGGTCAGCTGCACTGTATTACTTGGTACACAGTACCTTAATTGCAGCGGCTTTCTATTTGCTGTGCGGTTGGATTACCTCTCAACGTGGCGCATTTAAAGATCACTTCAACATTGCCCCGCAAATGAAGCAACATAAAGTACTGGCTATCACGTACTTCATGATTGCCTTAATGATGGCGGGCTTACCACCGTTTAGTGGCTTTTTGGGCAAGGTCTTTATTTTACAAGCTACTGCCAATATGGCACATCAAGGCTGGATTATTGGCATCATTCTCTTGGTCAGCTTGCTCAGTATTATTGCGTTCACCCGTGTCGGCTTTATTTTATTTTGGCGCGCGACCAAACCTGAAGATGATATACAAACTAAAGCCTATGATGAATATCAGACATTGCCTGCAATTGCTCCGCCCCGCAATGACCGTGTCATTTATTTGCTCCTGACGGGTTTAGTGTTGTACGTGGTATTTGCCAATCCAATTCAACAATATATGCTGAATACTGCACAGCAAATTCAACATAATGCGGCCTATGAAGCATTGATTCTGAAAAAAGACCGTACTGGAAATGTGATTAGCGTACAACCTTATGATCCATTGTACTTACCTGAAACCAAGTACGGTGGCGAAGCAATCGATGCCAATGCACATTTAATTCCATACGTGATTCATCCAAATACCTTGGAAGGTGAACATATTTCTGACTATAAACAACGTCAAATTCAACAGCAAAATCGTGAGCAAGCGCAGCAACCTAGCGATACTCAACTCAAACCTGCGGAGCCCTAAACATGCAAAAAACGACATCGAAAACTTCGTTTTGGGACAACCTGCTGCCCCATCCATTTGTATCTGTATTGGTGGCACTGAGTTGGCTGATGTTGGCGCATAGTGTTTCTGCAGGAAATCTGTTGATGGCACTGGTTTTGGCACTATTAATTCCTAAATTGATCCAGCCCTTTATCACGCGTACACCAGACATCAACTGGACTGCAGCCAGTCGCCTATTCTTTGTGGTGGTCTGGGATATTATGATTTCTAATATTCTTGTGGCTAAACTGGTACTTGGCCCGACAGATCGCATGCAGCCAAAATGGTTCCGTGTCCCTCTCGAAACACAACACGAACAGGTCAACAGTATTCTGGCGATGATCATTACCACCACACCGGGCACGGTCACTGCCGGTATCGACCAAGATCGTGGCGATATTCTGGTGCATGCCTTAAGTACCGACGATGAAGCTGCTGAGATTGAAGTTATCAAACAGCGCTATGAACGTCCACTGATTGAGATTTTTAGCGCTCAGACTGGAGAAAATGCATGACGATTTTGCCTTATGCCTTACTGATTTGTCTGGGTGCCGTGACCATTTCCATGTTCCTGTGTCTGGCACGTCTGGTCATAGGACCCTCAATTGTGGACCGACTATTGGCTCTGGATACTCTGTTCCTGAATGCTACCTGTCTGGTCGTCATCCTCGGTATTTACTGGGCCAGTACCTTTATGTTTGAAGGTGCTTTACTCGTGGCAATGTTAGGTTTCGTCTCTACGGCTGCGCTGGCACGTTACTTTACCACTGGCCATGTGATCGATTAGGAGTTCTCAGATGCAATTATACCTAGAAATTCTGATCTCGATTTTCCTGCTGATCGGTTCATTCTTTATGCTGGTCGGCGGGATTGGTATGGTTCGATTACCCGACCTGTTTATGCGCCTGCATGCACCGACCAAGTCCAGTACCTTGGGCCTCGGTAGCTTCCTGATTGCTGCGATGATCTATTCTGCAAGCTTTGGTCGTTTTGGTTTTGCTGAAGTACTGATTACCCTGTTTGCCTTTATTACAGCACCCGTTTCGGCCAATCTGATGGCTCAGGCAGCACTGCACTTACGTTTGCGCTCAATGAGTGGTGAAGTACCGGAAGCACTGGAACGTCCCCTGCCCTGGCAGAAAACCCGTCGTCGTGCTTTCTTTGAAAAGAAGAACTGCGATGATGATTTAAAATAGTAAGCGCTTTCATTTCCCTCTATTTTCCTTTTGGGAAAAATAAAAAGAGGATATAAATAAGCGAAACTCCTTTTTCTTTATTCCTCATGCCCAATAAAAGAGCCACCCGAAGGTGGCTTTTTTATTACACTTGATCAGTGTTTATTCTTCATCTTTCTTGTCTTCAGCTGGAGGTAAATCCTTCACAGCTTCAGCAATCAGACCAAACATATAGTTACCATATGCATTGGTTTTGTCGTAATGGAAACGCAGACGTGGCGTAATACGTGTCTTGATCCGACGGCTTAGTTCGTGGCGCAAGAAACCAGACGCTTTGTTTAACACATCCAGCGTTTCTTTATTTGCCGCTTCACTTTGCTCATCACCCAGTTCACGACCCATTACAGTCACATAAACTTCAGCATAGCCTAAATCAGGGCTGACTTTCACCGCCGAGATGGTCACTAGACCACCCAGACGTGGATCTTTAAGCTCCTGACGAATCAGTTCAGAGAGTTCTCTCTGAACTGTATCAGCCATACGCTTAAGACGCTGACTACCCGCCATTAAAGACTCCGTTTAATCAGTTGAACATCATACACTTCGATCTTGTCGAGAGGTTTGATGTCTTTATAGCCTTTCACTGCAAGACCACATTCCATACCGGCACGAACTTCTTCAACCACTTCTTTATAGCGACGTAGAGATTCAAGTTCACCCTGGAACACAACTACGTCATCACGTAATACGCGAATCGGTTTGTTACGGTGTAAAGTACCCTCAAGTACCATACAGCCCGCAGCTGCACCAAATTTACTAGAGTGGAATACTTCACGTACTTGCGCAACACCAAGAATTGTTTCACGGTGTTCAGGTGCAAGCTTACCGCTCATGGCTGCTTTCACATCGTCGATCAATTGGTAGATTACTGAGTAGTAACGGATATCGATACTGTCAGCATCTGCTTTTTGACGGGCAGTGTTGTCGGCACGGACGTTAAAGCCTAGAAGTACAGCTTCAGAAGATTCAGCAAGTGTTACGTCAGACTCGGTGATTGCACCTACACCTGAACCAATAATACGTACTTTAACTTCGTCGGTTGCCAGGTCAGCAAGCGCAACGTGTAATGCTTCCAATGTACCACGTACATCAGTTTTCAGAACCACATTCACAATCGGCACATCTTTCTTGCCCATTGATGCCATGATGTTCTCAAGACGCATTGCAGATTGACGCTCAAGACGTTTTTGACGTTCACGATCCATACGCGCATCAGCAACTTCACGTGCTTTTTTCTCGTCATTCACAACAAGAACTTCGTCACCTGCCATTGGCGCTTCTGGAAGACCCAAGATTTCCACTGGAATCGAAGGACCTGCAGATTGAATACGTTTACCGTTTTCATCTGTCATGGCACGAACGCGGCCGTATGATGAACCTGCAAGAACAAGATCACCTACTTTCAAGGTACCGTTTTGTACAAGGATTGACGTTACTGCACCACGAGAGTTATCAACACGTGCTTCAATAACCACACCTTGTGCAGCACCTTCTTCAGAAGCTTTAAGCTCTAGAAGTTCAGCCTGAATTAAAATCAGATCAAGAAGCTCGTCGATACCGGCACCAGTGTGCGCAGAAACCATGGCCACAGGAACGTCACCGCCCCACTGTTCAGGCACGATTTCTTTGGTCGTCAATTCATTCAATACGCGATCTGGATCAGCAGATTCTTTATCCATTTTGTTGATCGCCACGATGATTGGCGTACCCGCAGCACGCGCATGGTCAATTGCTTCAGCAGTTTGTGGCATTACACCATCATCTGCCGCCACAACTAACACCACGATATCAGTCGCTTTCGCACCACGTGAACGCATTGCTGTAAATGCTGCGTGTCCCGGAGTATCCAAGAAAGTGATGATGCCTTTATCAGTTGTTACGTGGTAGGCACCGATATGCTGTGTAATACCACCCGCTTCACCCGCAGCCACTTTGGCACGACGAATACGGTCAAGCAGCGATGTTTTACCATGGTCAACGTGACCCATGATAGTAACAACAGGTGCACGTGTAGATTGCACACCACGCGCCTCTTCAGCTTGCTCCATCAGCGTATCTTCTGCTGCAGTTTCAGAAACCAGTACCGGATTATGGCCCATTTCTTCAACGATCAGCGCAGCAACTTCCTGGTCAATCGCCTGGTTCTGAGTAACCAGTTCACCCATTTTCATCAGTGATTTGATAACTTCACGAACTTTAACTGCCATTTTCGCAGCCAGGTCAGCAACAACAATCGTTTCACCGATTTCAACATCATAAACTTGTTTCTTAACAGGTTTTTCGAAGCCATGTTTGTTCGATTGACTTGTTTTCAGACCACGTTTATGTGAGTTATCACGGAAAGATTGCTCTTCACCACGACGACCGCCTTTCTTAGATGAGCGAGTATTATTCGTGTTCGTACCACGTTTAATTTCACGGTCTTCTTTTGCGAAAGAGTCTTCGTATGCTTGACCAACCAGACCAGCAGCAAGAGGAGAATCATCAACAACACGAATCGTTGCTGTTGTATCTTCCGCTGTGTACTTAGACGCCATTTGACGCATTTGTTCAAGCGTACGTTGTTGCGCTTCTTCAGCAGCCTTACGACGTGCAGCTTCTTCAACAGCTTTGAGTTGTGCTGCTTGCGCTTCACGTGCTTTTTTCTGTTCAGCAGTTTCAGTCGGTTTAACAACCTGCTTCACAATTGGTTTGTTTGTAGATTTGCGTTTTACAACTACAGCCGCTTTAGAAACTTCCTGCTTGTCGCTGGTTTGTTTCGCAGCAGCACGCATTGCTTCTAATGCTTTGCTGGCATTGTTTGCACCTGGTTTTGGTGCGTCAGCTGGCTTCGGCGCTGCTGTTTTTTGCTCAGCTTCAGCTTTTGCTTGCTGTTCAGCTTGCGCTTTTGCCAGTGCTTCTGCTTTGATCTGTTCTGGATCAGGCTTAGTAAATGTATGTTTCTTGCGAACTTCTACATTAATGGTTTTTGCCTTACCCGAAGTACTGGCTACTTTAGCCGTACTGGTCGTTTTACGTTTCAACGTGATTTGTCCTGCATGACCATCCGAACCTTGTGATTTTTTCACATGGCTCATCAGGTGATCTTGTTGTTCGGCGGTAATAATTTCGTCAGATTTGCGCTGTGGTAAACCTGCCTCACGAACCTGTTCCAGGAGCTTCTCAACTGGGCGACCCAATTTGAGGGCTAACTCTTTAATCGACTTGTCCGTCATATACTACCTCCTAGTTAAACCATGATTCGCGCGCTTTCATAATGAGCTGACCCGCTTTTTCAGCGCCTAAACCTTCAATATCTGCGATATCGTCAGTTGCCTGATCTGCAAGGTCATCCACTGTTACCACACCACGAGCTGCTAGAGCTTGCGCGATCTCTGCTGTCATGCCATCCATTGCAACAAGTTCTTCACTTGGCGCTTGTACGTTTTCTTGCTGTTGTAATGCATCAGCAAGTGCAACTTCTTTTGCACGGCTTTGCAGTAGTTCAACCAGTTCCGCATCCAGTTCGATTTCATCAAACGTTTCTGCAGGTACGTATGCAATTTCTTCAAGCGAGGTGAAGCCCATTTCTACCAACGCCATAGCCAAATCTTCAGCAATATCCAGACGTGTTACAAACATGTCCAGGTATTTTTGCGCTTCGCTTTGTTGACGTGCGTAGTATTCTTCTTCCAGCATCATATCCAACTTGTAGCCAGTCAGTTCTGATGCCAGACGAACGTTCTGACCCTGTGAACCAATCGCACGAGCCAACTGATCACTCGTTGCGAAAATGATGTCTGCAGTACGTGCATCTTCATCGATAACAATACTGGATACATCTGCTGGTTCAAGTGCGCTTGCGATGTACTGAGCAGGATCATCTGACCATACTACGACATCAATACGCTCACCATTGAGTTCCTGTTGTACTGCCTGGATACGTGTACCACGCATACCAATACAAGCACCAACCGGATCAATACGGTGGTCATTTGTTTTCACTGCGATTTTGGCACGTACACCTGGCTGGCGTGCGGCTGCCTTGATTTCAATGATTTCTTCCGAGATTTCTGGAATCTCTTTTTTCATCAATGCGATCAGCATTTCAGGTTTAGCACGAGAAAGCTGTAGCTGAGCACCACGACCTTCACGGTTGACATTGAAAAGAATCGCATTCACGCGTTGTTTCGGGCGAAGGATTTCCTTCGGAATCATTTCTTCACGTGCAAGATATGCTTCAGCATTGTCCCCTAAGTCAATAATGAAACCGTCTTTGGTTTGTTTTTTCACTTCACCATAGATCAGCTCACCGACTTTAGATTCATAAGCATCAGCAACCAGTGCACGTTCTGCTTCACGAATCTTTTGTACAATCACCTGTTTAGCAATCTGCGCAGCAATACGACCGAAATCGATTGACTCAACTTCCAGCTCACGAATGTCACCGATTGACCATTTTGCCGGATCAACATCAGAGATGGCATCCTGACAGGCTGGCATTTCATGATCTTCGTCTGCAACCACTTCCCATTGACGGAAAGTACGGTAGTCTCCAGTTTTACGATCGATTTCTACACGTAAACGTGCTTCTTCCGAGTTAGTTCCTTCGTAGAACTTTTTCTTGGTCGCTGCAACTAAAGCTTGTTCTAGTGCTTCAAAAATTGCTTCACGAGGTACACCTTTTTCGTTACTAACCGTTTCAACGACGGTAAGAATTTCACGTGCCATATGTCACCTATTCGTTCAGATTCTTATTGATTTAGTTAATCTTGATAGACCAAATTTGCTTTATCGATATTGTGACTGTCGATGTCCAGAACCTGCTGCTTTTCTACTTCTACCTGAATCATTTCATTTTCAAGGTCGACTGCAACCAGTTTTGCCTGGAATTTACGACGGTTGTCCACCGCACTAATCAGACGTAAGGCAACGGTCTGACCGATATAATCTGCCATTTGCTGAAGCTGGAAGAATGGACGGTCCCAGCCTGGAGACGACACTTCAAGTGCATATTCACCTGAAATCGGATCATGTACGTCTAGCATCGCGCCCACCTGTTGGGTGACGCGTACGCAGTCCTGCACACCAATTCCGCGGCCCTGCTCCACTTCACCGTCTTCATTGATGACCGGTTCAGCAGTTGGATCGACTGGCTTGTCGATATAAATACGTAATAGAGAACGTTTACCCTGAGGAACAAATTCAATTCCCCAAAGATCTACATCACAGGCTTCAACTGCAGGTGCAATCAAGTCCTGAAGTGCTTGAGTTTTATTTGATAGCTTCATTTACTCTCGTCATCTGGTGCGATTTTATGATCTATTTGACCACTACAAACCAATACAAACTATAGTAGTAGTGAAACATGGAGATATGACCAAATTTTGTCGACACTACACGATAGCCAATAAAAAAGGGCGTAAATCGCCCCAATTAATGCACAATTTCGGATTTTTTCAAATCCCACTGTGCAAAAAGGCCCACCATAGTTGTGAGCCTCTTTTAAGAAACTTGGTAGCGGGAGCTGGATTTGAACCAACGACCTTCGGGTTATGAGCCCGACGAGCTACCAGACTGCTCCATCCCGCATCAGCGTACAAAAAACTTTTCAGTTCATAGAACTGCCTTTAAAGTTTGCATCTTTAAAGGATTGGTAGCGGGAGCTGGATTTGAACCAACGACCTTCGGGTTATGAGCCCGACGAGCTACCAGACTGCTCCATCCCGCAACAACAGAAGTTTTTTAGCTGAATACACCAACTTATGTTCTGGATTATAAGTTGGTGCGGAAGGGGGGACTTGAACCCCCACGCCCGAAAGCACTACCACCTCAAGGTAGCGTGTCTACCAATTCCACCACCACCGCAGCTGCAGGCATTCTATTCGCATCATGCACAAAAAGAAAGCCTTTGGCGAAATTATTCACCAGTTTTTGGTGCAGTTGGTGAAGTTTCAGTCGATTGAGCAGGTGCAGTCTGAGTCGTTGGAACGCTATTCAGAGTATAAGCATCTGTGGTCTGCTTTTTGGCAAATACCGCTAAAGTCAAGCTGGTAATAAAGAACAATGCCGTAAATACTGCAGTCAAACGGGTCAGGAAATTACCTGAACCTGAAGCACCAAAAACAGTCGCAGCACCGCCACCACCGAAAGATGCACCAGCATCTGCACCTTTACCATGCTGAACTAAAATCAAGACAATCATCAAAATCGCTAAGATAATATGTACTACCAGCACAAAAGTTTGCATGCTGAACTCCTAATTATTGTGTATTTGCAAATGCCTGGGCAATTTTATGAAATGACTCGGCATTGAGTGATGCACCACCCACCAGTGCCCCATTGATATCAGGACAGGCTGCCAACTCTACTGCATTTTCAGGTTTAACACTACCACCATACAGAATTGCAGTGGTTTCACCATAACCAGTAATCTGTTTTAGACCTTGACGGATCTGAGCATGCATCGCTTGTGCATCTTCCGGAGAAGCAGTTTTACCAGTACCAATCGCCCAGATCGGTTCATAGGCAATTACAATATTCTTCCATTGCTCTGCTTCAACTACAGCCGCGATATCACAGATTTGCTGCAATACCACAGCTTCCGCCTGACCGGCTTCACGCTGTTCCAGACTTTCACCTACACAATAAATCACAGTCAAACCTGCATTTAAAGCATTTTTGATTTTGGTATTGAGAATCTCTCGTGACTCACCAAAGATTTCACGACGCTCAGAGTGTCCTACCAGAACATAACCAATACCACTGTCTGCCAGCAGTTCTGCACTCACTTCGCCCGTATAGGCGCCCATGCCTGCAATACGAGATACATCCTGAGCAACGGTATAAACCGGACGAACGGCAGAAGCCATTTCAGCCTCAACCTGAGTTAGTGCAATTGCTACAGGTGCTACGCCTAAATGACACTTTTCTGCTGAAATCGGTGTAGATTCAAGTAAATCTTTCACCCCACGAAGCAATGTCTGCGCATCTGTCTGCAGCGGGTTCATTTTCCAGTTACCCACTACCCATGGGGTAATCGTCGACAACGACATAAACAACCTATTCTGAATACCTATCTTTAATTGGGCACATTCTACACGGAATTAGAAAATTTGAAGAAGAGTTTTCTTGCGGCATTTTCAATGTCAGGTCTGTTCAAACTGCTCATTTTTTGTTATCACTTGAGATTATGGGGATCACTTCTTAGGATTCATTCAGTATTTTGAATATTAATGGGAAGAAGGCAGCATTTTACGCTATGGTAATTTTACGCAAGCAACGTATAATTTTGATAAAGCAATTAAAACAATTTTGATTCACGGGCATATTAGAGCATGACAGCAATTCAGGGATCTCCAAGATTTACGGGGTTTATTCGTCGACTTGTCGATGAAGGGGTTATATCTGCAGAAGATATGCAGGGTGCTTTGAGTAGTGCCAAAAAAGATAAAATTGATATTGTTCCCTATCTGATTGAACATCACCGCCTCTCGCCAACCAAAATCGCAGAAACGATTTCTCTTGAATTCGGTGAACCGCTATTTGACATCAGTGCTTATGATCCTGCCCTGATCGTACGCGAAGATTTTGATGAAAAGATTATTACCAAACACCGCGTGCTGCCGATCTTTAAAAATAGCAATATTCTGTTTATCGCGACCAGTAACCCGACCAATATCGAAGCAATTGATGCTGTCCGTTTCGCGACCAAGCTGAATATTGAAACCATTATTGTTGAACATAATAAACTCGAAAAACTGATCGAGCAGAATTTTACTGAAGAAAGCACTTTTGAATTTGATGATGATTTTGATCTAGATGTTGATATCGATAGCTCTGACCCGAATAAAGATGATGAGAATGACAATAAAGGTGATGAAGCACCCATTGTTGAATATATTAATAAGTTACTGATTGATGCAATCCGTATGGGTGCATCTGATTTACACTTTGAACCGTATGAAAAAATGTACCGTGTGCGTTACCGAGTCGACGGGGTCTTGCGTCAAATCGCCACGCCACCTTTACAGCTTGCAACACGTCTGGCTTCACGTCTTAAAGTTATGTCACAAATGGATATTTCCGAGAAGCGTGTGCCTCAAGATGGCCGGATCAAGTTAAAACTTTCTAAAAATAAGGCCATTGACTTCCGTGTCAACTCACTCCCAACCCTGTTTGGGGAAAAACTGGTACTGCGTATTCTGGATCCATCGAGTGCCATGCTAGGTATTGATGCTTTGGGGTATGAGCCTGATCAAAAAGCCTTATTTATGGAGGCACTAGATAAGCCTCAAGGTATGCTGTTAATTACCGGTCCGACAGGCTCTGGTAAAACTGTATCTCTTTATACCGGTTTAAATATCCTGAATCGTGAAGACACCAATATTTCAACTGCTGAAGATCCAGTTGAAATTAACTTGCAAGGGATCAACCAGGTTAACGTCAATAATAAAGTCGGCCTAACCTTCTCTGCTGCCTTGAAATCATTCCTGCGCCAGGATCCTGATATTGTCATGGTCGGTGAGATCCGTGACCTGGAAACTGCAGAGATTGCAATCAAGGCAGCACAAACAGGTCATATGGTGATGTCAACACTACATACCAACAGCGCACCAGAAACCCTGACCCGTTTACGTAATATGGGTGTGCCATCATTTAACATTGCCACCTCGGTGAATTTGGTGATTGCTCAGCGTTTGGCGCGTCGCCTTTGTCCACATTGCAAAAAACCGGCAGATATTCCACGTCAGAGCCTGCTTGAAATGGGCTTTAGCGATGATGATTTACAGAATCCGGAATTTAATATTTTTGAACCTGTCGGATGTAACGAATGTCGTGAAGGGTATAAAGGTCGAGTCGGTATTTATGAAGTCATGAAAGTGACACCAGAGATTTCACGTATTATTATGGAAGATGGCAATGCAATTGAGATTGCCGAAGCTTCCGCACGCGCAGGTTTTAACAATTTACGCCGATCAGGGTTATTAAAGGTAATGCAGGGGGTGACTTCTCTTCAGGAAGTCAATCGTGTTACCAGCGAATGATCAGGTGCTGCTATAAAATAAGGATAAACTCATGGCTTCAGTGAAAAAAGGTCAAATGATGCCGACCTTCACCTATGAAGGGGTAGACCGTAAAGGTATAAAGATTAAAGGGGAAATACCTGCACGTAACCTCGCCTTGGCCAAGGTCACGTTGCGTAAGCAGGGTATCAGTATCAAGAGTATTCGAGAAAAAAAGAAGAATATTCTTGAAGGCCTGATGAAGAAAAAAGTGACCACACTGGATATCACCATTTTTACCCGTCAGCTTGCTACCATGATGAAAGCCGGTGTACCACTCGTACAAGGCTTTGAAATTGTAGCGGAAGGCCTTGAAAATCCTTCAATGCGCGAGGTTGTACTCGGGATTAAAGGTGAGGTTGAGGGCGGAAATACCTTTGCAGGTGCACTGCGCAAGTATCCTCAATACTTTGATAAGCTATTCTGTTCGCTGGTTGAATCCGGTGAACAATCGGGTGCTTTAGAGACTATGCTGGATCGTGTTGCGATTTATAAAGAAAAAAGTGAACTGTTAAAGCAGAAAATTAAAAAGCCATGAAATACCCAGCAACAGTGGTTGTTGTTGCGATTATTGTTACGATTATTTTGATGGTTAAAGTCGTTCCAGTCTTCCAGGATCTCTTCTCGTCATTTGGTGCAGACTTGCCAGCATTTACAAAAATGGTAGTCAATATGTCTGAATGGATGCAGAAATACTGGTTCCTGCTGATCATTGGGATTGGTGTAGTCATTACTGCTTTCCTGGAAGCAAAAAAACGCAGTAAAAAATTCCGTGATTTCTTGGATAAGGCTGCACTAAAAGCACCTATCTTTGGTGATCTGGTTTATAAAGCGATTATTGCTCGTTATAGTCGTACTCTGGCAACGACTTTTGCTGCTGGTGTTCCATTAATTGATGCACTGGAATCAACTGCAGGCGCTACAAATAATGTAGTTTATGAAGATGCTGTCATGAAAATTCGTGAGGATGTTGCTACTGGCCAACAACTGCAATTCGCCATGCGTGTTACCAATAAGTTTCCTTCTATGGCCGTGCAAATGGTCTCGATTGGTGAAGAATCTGGTGCACTAGATGCCATGCTGGATAAAGTCGCGACCCATTATGAAAATGAAGTCGACAATGCCGTTGATGGTTTGACCTCCATGATGGAACCATTAATTATGGCCGTTCTTGGTGTGCTTGTAGGTGGTCTTGTTATTGCAATGTACCTGCCAATTTTCCAGATGGGTTCCGTGGTTTAATGCAAGATCTTATTTTATATTTCACTCAAAACCCGACTGCGCTCTATATTGCAGTCGGGCTTTTTAGTCTCTGTATCGGTAGTTTCCTGAATGTCGTAATTTACCGCACCCCTAAAATGATGGAACAGGAATGGCGTAACGACTGCCAGCTGTTTTTACACCCTGATCAACCGATCATTGATGAAAGCAAGCTCACATTAAGTAAACCTGCGTCGACCTGTCCAAAATGTCATACACGGATTCGCTGGTATCAAAATATTCCTGTGATCAGCTGGCTGGCTCTTCGCGGCAAATGTGCGAACTGTCAAAATCCAATTAGTGCCCGTTATCCATTCATTGAAATTCTAACAGCAGTTTGTGCATTGACCGTTTTGGCTGTATTGGGTCCTACCATACAAATGTTGTTCGGTCTGGTGCTGACTTATATTCTCATTGCACTAACCTTTATTGACTTTGATACCCAGCTGCTTCCAGATCGCTATACCCTTCCGCTTGCAGCTTTAGGCTTAGGGGTAAATAGCTATGCAATTTACACCTCACCAACTTCAGCCATCTGGGGTTATATCATCGGCTTCCTGTGTTTATGGGTCGTGTACTACCTGTTCAAAATAGTAACTGGTAAAGAAGGCATGGGTTATGGTGACTTTAAATTGCTGGCTGCTTTAGGTGCCTGGATGGGACCGTTAATGTTGCCACTAGTTGTATTATTGTCATCACTCGTTGGTGCAATTATTGGCATTATTCTGTTAAAAGTACGTAAGGAAAATCAGCCTTTTGCTTTTGGTCCTTATATTGCCATTGCCGGCTGGATCGCTTTCCTGTGGGGCGAGCAGATTATGAAAGTCTATTTAGGTCAATAATTTGAAATTTATATTAGGTCTGACAGGTGGTATTGGCAGCGGCAAATCTGCTGCCAGTCAATGGTTTGAACAGCATGGTATTGTGGTCGTGGATGCTGATGTTGTGGCACGCGAGATTGTCGAAGTCGGTCAGCCAGCACTGCTACAAATTCAGCAAGCTTTTGGTGACTGGGTATTACAGAAAGATGGAACCTTAAACCGTCGTGCTTTACGCGAACATATTTTCCAATCCAATGATGCCCGTAGAATCTTAGAAAGCATTACTCATCCCGCAATTCGCCAATCGATTATTAAGCAATTACAGGATGCACAAAGTCCTTATGTGATTCTGGTGTCTCCTCTGCTGTTTGAAACCAATCAGCATGAACTTACCGACCATACCTTACTGATTGATGCTTCGATTGAGTTGCAGATCCAGCGTGCTGCACAGCGTGATGATCAAAATATTGAACAGATTCATCGCATTATTGCTGCTCAGATGCCTCGTGAACAAAAACAGCAACTGGCGGATGATATCGTATTAAATGATGGCCATCTGGAGCACTTATATGCGCATCTACAGCCTCTACATGAACAATATTTGCAAAGAGCTCTCTGAACTAACAAAAAAAGCAGTCATCAAGA
>NZ_AJXD01000009.1:0-54633 GCF_000264725.1 Acinetobacter sp. HA
TTTTTTATTTAGAATGGGAGAGCAATCAACTTAAATATTTTGGTTTTTCATCCACAATTTCAGCCTGCATTTCATTTGCCTGCTTTTCGAGCAGGCCAAATAAAGCCGCCTGAATCATATGCTGAGCAACCACCGGGGTCTGATCACCGAGAAGTGCTTTTACTTCATCATTAAACTGAATAATGACCAATGGCTGTTTTTCTGAGCCTGCATTGCGTAATGCTAACTCACCACTTTCCAGTTGAACGAGTTCTAAAATCGCTTCTTGACTACCAAATAGTTCTTTCAATTGTTCTATAGACATATGTCCTCCATGTTCAACATGGTGGCAAAGCGCAGAATCACTTTGCATCGCTGTTTATTGGATATATGGTTAATAATTTCAATTTCAAGGGCCATTGGTCGGATTAAAATTCCACCATCTCATTGCGAAAACCATCAATCAATTGTGTCAGGTCTCGATGCCATTCACGCAGGATTGCTGTATCTGGTAACCACGCTTGAGGTGTTTGAGTGACTTTAATAATCAGTTTAGAAGATGTTTCATCTTCAGGCTCCGGCACACTCGGCTCGGGTGTGTACTGACACAAACGATAAGCACGCTTCAGCTCAGCGATAAAGCCGTCTTTAGAAAGTTGCTGCATTACGGTGACTTCTGGAGAGATCTGCCCTTTCGCAGCCATCTGCTCTTCAATCGATTTCAAGGTCGGACTCAGATCATTTAAACGGTAATAACGCACCAGTTCCTGCAAAAAAGCCAAGACTGCACCATGCAAATGGAAAACTGCTGATTCACGATGTGCCTGAGCCTGCTGGACATGATCGGTTTGCTCTGCCTGCTGACAGGCAAGGCGGGCGAAATAAAGTTTCTGATTGGTACGGTCCGCATGATAGCGAGCAACACGAGTCATGGATTTTTCCTAAGTGTTAAAACAAATTTTGGCTTTTATAACTTAAGACCAGATCATTATTTTTACAATGGAATTTATTTTATTTATTGATCTTTTCAGGAAATATGAACAACCGGGCTAAATTACTGACGTAATTTATTTTAATTTTTGAGGAGTCATTAAATCTCTTTCATAAATCAAAAAATGATCATGCTATTCATATTTAAATAGATATTTAAAGCCCTTATCCCTCTGGAATGAGATGCACTGCTTCGCAAGAGGATGAGGGAATGTTCTTTATAGTGATTAAAAATGATTTATGACAAAACTCTATTTTATTGAATGGATAATAAAGTTTGGATTGAGTTATTCAACCAGAAGCTCTAACTATTTGGTCATTCAAAAAAGTTATTTCCATAAAAAAGGAGCATTATCTGCTCCTTTTTCTATTTACGCCTGTGGCTTTTCTTCAGCCTGTTTCACACGAATGCCTGTACCATGTAAGCGCAAGGTATTCAGACCTTTGATCGCTTTAACTGCTTCACGGCCATGCGGCATTTCTACAAAGGCAAAGCCTTTAGACTTACCAGTTTCAGCATCCAGCACCAGTGTACAAGTATCCACTGTGCCATATTGCTTGAACAATTCCAGTAACTCAGCCTCTGTCACAGTACGTTCCAAGTTACGAACTAAAATTTTCATTTGATAACCTTAAGAAGATAGGCAAAAAACATCAAAAAGCACTCGCCTACTCTACTTTTTGCATACAACAATATCTGTCTAGTTTAATCGAGATCAATGCCAAAATCTAAATTAATCGACTGGCGCTCGATTAAGGCACTTTTCACGGTTTGCTGACGGGTCTTGTAATGGGTTTCCGTAGTACACAGCTGCCGAGTTAGGTCATTCATAAAATAACTTTCGACTTTACGGCCCTGCTCATCCACTGTTTCGCGTGCCCAGTGATTCAGATTCTGTTTTGTCAAAATCAACTCATTCTGCGCACGGGTCAACGCCACATACAGCACCCGGCGTTCTTCTTCGACATCATCAAAATCACCTTGCGCGCGCGCATGAGGGTACTGTCCCGGTGTCACATTCGCCACATAACAGACTTTCTGCTCTGTGCCTTTGGCAGAATGGATGGTGATTAAGGTCACCACATCAAGATCTGACTGTCTTTCAATTTCAGAAATAGAGACCGGATCGAGCACATATTCTTCCAGAAACTCACTCACTTGAGCATGTTTGGAAGCTAACTGTTTAACCAATTCAAAATCCCCCTGACGGCGATTCCAGTCCTTTTTATAGTTCTCGGCCAGTTGCGCTTCAATGGCCTGGACTGCCAGACCCACACAGGCCTGTACTTCGGTTTTGAGTACCGCCATTTGCTTCATAATCAGAATGGTTTCTAGGGGGATCTTGCCAAATTTTTCCAGCTTGTCGGCAATGATATCCATCTCTGGCTCAGCTAAAAGTTGCTGTGACAGCTTACTCGCTCCGACATCACCCACACCATTCCACAACGTTAAAAACCGCATCCAGGCGATATCATCCAGCGGATTGGCCACCACACGCAACAGACTGAGCAGATCTTTTACATGTGCAGTTTCTAACAGTTTCATCCCGCCGATGAATCGATACGGAACATTGGCCGCGATACAAGCTGCTTCAATATGTCGCGCTGCATAACTGGAACGTACCAGCACCATATGATCGGACCATTTACTGCCTTGCAGATAATGGCGCTCTTTAATATCAATCGCGATCCATTTGGCTTCATCAAACTCATTCGGGAAGATATGCATTTTTGGCTTAATGCCTTCACCCCGATGTGCATCCAGCCGCTTGTCATATTTAATTTCGGATTGATCCAGCAGCCAGTTGGACAGGTCTAGAATTTCCTGAGTCGAGCGGTAATTTTTTTCCAGTTTAAAAATCTGTGCATCAGGCACACGCTCTTTGAAATGGTGAATATTTTCAAAGTCCGCACCACGGAAGCCATAAATTGACTGTGCATCATCTCCAACACAGAACAGACTGATATGATCTTTGAGTGGTTCTAGCAAGGCCCATTGCAATGGATTGGTGTCCTGCATCTCATCGACCAGCATATGACGGCAGATTGAAGCAACATAATCCACCAGTCCTTCTGATTGTGCCAATGCACTCGCGACCACCGCCAGAATATCGTCATAGTCCAGGAAACTACGTGCCTTTTTACGTGTTTC
Organism: Acinetobacter sp. HA; assembly: GCF_000264725.1. Classification (NCBI taxonomy): domain Bacteria; kingdom Pseudomonadati; phylum Pseudomonadota; class Gammaproteobacteria; order Moraxellales; family Moraxellaceae; genus Acinetobacter; species Acinetobacter sp. HA. The sequence goes on from NZ_AJXD01000009.1 coordinate 3,122, forward strand.
GTATTCTTTCATGATGTCAGCAATCTGGTCTTTCAGCGCCAGATATTCCGGCATCTGTTTTTCCAGCGCCAGACTCAGCTTCTGACGGGTATTGCGTGCAAAGGAATACAGGTCACACAACTCTTGTGGCTTGGGTAGGTAATTCGGGTTTTTCTTGTCATCGCGTCCGCGAATCAGACGGAACATCATCAACTGATCATCACGATCAATAATCGAAAACTGCTCCAGTCCAAATGCTTTGGGAATACGGCGCAGCAGATACATACAGAAGGTATGAAAAGTCGATGCCCGCAGACCTTTGGCCTCCTCCCCCAAAGCCAATTCCACACGTGCGACAATTTCACTGGCTGCACGACGGGTAAAAGTCAAAATCTGAATCTGATTCGCAGGTACGCCCTGATCGATCAGATAAGCTGCACGTGCGACGATGGTTTTAGTTTTGCCACAGCCCGCCCCAGCCAAGACCAAACTGTGCTTTGCTTCAGTCGTCGCAGCTTGTTTTTGTTGGGGGTTCAGTTCATCTATTAGGCTGGCTAAACTCATGGTCACTCATCATTCTGTGGATGCGTGTAGTTTAACAGATCGCTCTTATAATTATGGCTTTTCATCCGCGCTGAAACAGCACCCAATTTTATCTCTTGATTTGCTATAGGGTCGATGGCATGGATGCCGTCTGCTGGATTAGGGTATAGGGATATCCCCTCAATCCAGCAAAGGATTTTTGTTACCTTGCAAAGCAGTGCTTTTTCTCACCCATGAAAAGTAAGATCTGCTTACGCGTTATTATCTACCATTATGTAAAGTTTGTGCAGCAATGACTATCTTGTAAGAGAACACTAAGTCCTCGGTTCCCAAATATTTTTAATAGTTTTGGACACTGCTTTTTCCAGATTCACTTCCCCATTTTTTAATGCTTCTTCCAAGCTACAATCTGGTGGATTAATTCCCACAATCTGACTAAAGCCGGCATCAAATAAAGACTCAATTCCTTCACCCACCAGACCAGCAAAAGCTAACACCGGTTTATTGAACTGCTGTGCGACCTGAGCAACGCCAAACGGTGTTTTGCCTAAGGCCGTTTGGCTGTCAATCTTGCCTTCACCAGTCAGTACATAATCCGCTTGAGCAATTTTTTCGGCTAATCGGCTTTGCTCAATAATCAATTCCACACCGGATTGCAACTTGGCATCCGCAAATGCCATAAGGCCAAAACCCAAACCACCCGCTGCACCCGAGCCTGCTACATTCTTTATAAAAATACCTAAACTTGCTTCGACCAGATTAGCATAATGGTTGAGATTACGATCCAGTTGCTGCACCATTTCCGGAGTTGCTCCCTTCTGCGGCCCAAAGATTGCCGAAGCGCCATTCGGTCCACACAGTGGATTATTGACATCAGAAGCGATTAGAATTTCGGTGTTTTTCAAACGAGCATCTAACTGGGAAATATCTATTTGATTAATCTGATCTAGATTACCGCCGCAGACCTGAATCGCTTCACCTGTACTATTGAAAAACTGGACACCCAATGCCTGTGCCATCCCGGCACCGCCGTCATTGGTGACACTACCACCAAGTCCAATAATGATTTTTTCAATACCGCGATCTAATGCTTGTTTGATCATCTCTCCTGTGCCATAGGTTGAGGTCAGCATCGGGTTACGTTGTTCTGCTGCGAGCAAATGTATGCCATTGGCTTTGGCCATTTCAAGGACGGCCGTTCGACCATAATCGACTATGGCAAAATAAGTAGACACTTGCTGAGTCACTAAAGGCCCAGTCACCATACAGGTAATACCTTGACCATCCAAGGAGCGCAGCAAGGCCTCTACTGTTCCCTCACCACCATCTGCCATAGGCACAGCAATACAGCATGCATCAGGAAAGACCTGTAGAACACCGCGTTGCATAGCTTGGCACGCTTGCTCGGCTGACATACTTTCCTTAAAGGAATCGGGTGCCAGGACAAAAGTATGCATATTCTTCTCAATTATTAATATTTTATGGTTAGCAGTTTCAGTCTATCTATAAGCTCATAAGCCAGTATTAAATTTATTTACAAGCACGACTAAAGTTCTGGGTAAATTCAGCATTATCCACATCAGTGTTTCCAACCCAATTCAATCGCAGTGATCTCATTAATTAGAGTCTGGCTTAAAGATTCTGGCATTTTACTTGACGTTTGAGAGGTTGGAATATGTCCTGCCATCAGTTCTGCTTTGGCCTGGGGAAACAAAGGTTGCTGATCTGGAAATGCATATCCCACAGGATACATCGGCTGACCGGTCGCCAGATCATATTTATCGCTGGCTCCAAAGGCATGTAATAGCTCATGTACAAGGACAATCTTGTTTTGTTCAGTCTGTTTCCTGGAAGCGAACAGGTTCACTGATCCAATCCGGCCTTTTTGTAAAGCTGTTGAATGCTTTAACACTTTATGCTGTGCCGGATCATAGTAGTTTAAATATAAGATCACATTGGCCGAAGGATCTGAACTTTGCTGCTGTTGCCAGGCATAGAAACGGAATTTCAGGCTCCAGACAATGGTATCTATAACTGAGGCCTGCTCAGGAACTTTAGGTGGTAATTCTTTCAGTTCACGTCCAAGATTAAAATAGAAATATGTTGGTTGACCACGATACTGCTGCGCAGCCTTTTCCAGATATTCTTGTGCTCCATTTAAATCCTGAGCCGAGAGTTGCTGAATATATTGTTGGGTAGCTGCTGAACCATCCGCATTAATTGGATGCAACAAGACAAAAATAGGCTTGGACCAGTCCTGGTTTTGGTCACGATAGGCATTGACTGCGACCATAAATAAAATCAGTAGCAGAATCAGGATTCGGATTTTTTTCCACATGCTTTAAGCACTCTGTTTTTTTATTTTTCTAAGAAACATCTGGCTCATTTCAATTTTAGTTTCAAAAAGATTTAAAGTCTTGATTAACCCAGAAAGTTTGGCACGACCATAATTACGAGAGTCAAAATCAGGTTTTACCGCACTTATGTATTGCCCAACCATACTTAAATTGGCCCAACCATTTTCATCTGCATTATCTTTTACAGCTTTATAAATTAAATTAAGTGTGGCTCGGTCCATCCCTTCAGGTAACTGAATTTCCTTTTGGGCAGATATGGTTTTTTGTCCACTTGTCTTGCTAATATCCGAAACCTTTTTATCGGTTAAGTCTGTTTCTTCACTATCCTCATTATTTTTAATTTCACTATCTACAATTAAGTTTTCAACATAAATAAACTTATCACATGCTTTTTTGAATGCTTCAGGAGTAGCTTTTTTGCCAAAACCATAGACAGTGAGACCATTTTCACGAATACGTGAAGCTAAGGGCGTGAAATCACTATCACTGGATACAATACAGAACCCATCTAATGCTCCTGCATAAAGTAAGTCCATAGCATCAATAATCAGGATCATGTCTGTTGCGTCTTTACCTTTGGTATAGGCAAATTGCTGTACAGGTGTAATTGCATGTGGAAGTAAAACATCGCGCCAATTTTTTAAGGTTTCACTGCTCCAATCTCCATAAACACGTTTAACACTGGCAATACCGTATTTAGCAACTTCTTCTAAAACTGATGCGATTGCATTAATTGATGAATTATCCGCATCAATGAGCACTGCGAATTTTTTTGTTTGAATATCCACACCTTCCCCAAATTTTATTATTAATCAAATTTCTAAAATTTATTCTGCCATAAAAAATGCCGACTGATGTCGGCATTTTTTACTTTTAGCTTTTAGGCTTCAACCCATTTTCCATCCTGGTAGACCAGCGACCATTTGGTTTGCTTACCTTCAGGTGTTTCTGAACCAATATATTGCGACTGGTTCTTACGGCTGAACTTCACCAACGTCGGGTTACCTTCAGGATCTACATCTGGCGCCTGCAAGATAAACTGATACTTCGGATCCAGCTGCTCTGCAACGGTACGTAGTTCCGCCACCTTCGGTGCACGGGTTTCACGTACTTTAGGGAATTTGCTCGCTGCCAGGAACAGACCTGCGGCACCATCACGCAGGACAAAGAAATCATCATGCTTGGTTGAGCGTAAATGTTCCATCTTGATTGGATCAACACGCGGTGGCGCAGGCTGACCATTTTTCAAAACCTTACGGGTATTTTCACAGCTGGTGCAGGCAAAATAAGGACCAAAACGGCCAGTCTTTAACTGCATTTCGCCATCACATTTGTCACATGGAATGGTTGGGCCATCATAGCCCTTGATCTTGAACTCACCTTCTTCCAGTTCAAAACCGGCACAGTCCGGGTTATTACCGCAGATATGCAGTTTACGACCACCATCAATGACGTAGCTGTCCATCGCAGTTGAGCAGATCGGACAACGTTTTTTCGACATCAGGTCAGCAGTTTCAGCGGCATCATCGTCAGACAGTGCAGCCAAAGACTCAACCGGGGTCAGGTTCAGTGTGCCTTTACAACGCTCTTTAGGCGGCAGGTTATAACCTGAACACCCCAAGAATACACCTGTCGTTCCGGTACGGATCTGCATTGGACGTTCACATTCTTTACAGTGTACGGCATTGACTTCTACCGGCTGGTTACGGCGCATACCGCTCTCACCCTGTGCATTGGTCAAACGCTTCTTAAAGTCACCGTAGAAGCTGTCTAAAAGATCTTTCCAGTTCCGTTCACCATCTGCCACCTTATCCAGCTGACCTTCAAGATCTGCTGTAAAAGCATAGTTCATCAGGTTGTTGAAACTTTCATCCAGACGATCAGTAACGATCTCACCCATCTTCTCGGCAAAGAGACGACGGTTATCCAGTTTCACATAACCACGATCCTGAATAGTCGAGATAATCGCGGCATAGGTCGAAGGACGGCCAATACCACGTTTTTCAAGTTCTTTTACCAAGGAGGCTTCAGTGAAGCGTGCAGGTGGTTTAGTGAAATGTTGAGAAGGATCAAGTTTCTCTAGCTTGAGGACTTCACCCACTTTGACAGCTGGCAATAAAATATCGTCATCTGCCTTGTTGGCACCACGAACTTTGGTGAAACCATCAAATACCAGAGTACGGCCTTTGGCCTTCAGCTCCACACCATTGGCATCGACTAAAATCGTAGAAGATAAATATTCAGCAGGTGTCATCTGACAGGCAACAAACTGACGCCAGATCAGGTCATACAAACGCTGTGCATCTCGTTCCACACCAACCAGGCTATCACCTTTTAAGCCAACAGTTGAAGGACGAATTGCTTCGTGGGCTTCCTGCGCACCGGCTTTATTACCATAACGGTTTGGCTTGGCTGGTAAATATTTTTCACCAAATTCAGATTCGATGTGACCACGTACCATATTGACTGCATCATCGCTCAAGAACGTGGAGTCAGTACGCATATAGGTAATAAAGCCAGCTTCATACAGACGCTGGGCCAGCATCATGGTTTTCTTCACCGAGAAGCCTAAACGTGTGCTGGCTGCCTGCTGTAGCGTTGAAGTGATATACGGCGCGCTTGGATTGACCTTGGTTGGTTTATCCTCACGGCTCATCACCTTGTATTCAGCATCTTTGATCAGGCTCAACAAAGCATCAGTTTCAGCTTTATTGTGCAGCTTTAAGGTCTTACCATTTTGCTTCACTGCTTCCAGGCGAATGTCATCTTTTTTCGCTTTGGTATCAGCAAATACTTGCCAGTATTCTTCAGGAATAAAGGCACGGATTTCACGTTCACGCTCAACCACCAGTTTTACTGCAACGGATTGCACACGACCTGCCGATAAACCACGGGCAATTTTTTCCCACAGCAATGGCGAGATCATAAAGCCTACAACACGGTCCAAGAAACGGCGTGCCTGTTGAGCATTGACTTTGTTGGTATCCAGACGGGTTGGATGCTTGAATGCTTCCTGAATGGCATTTTTGGTAATTTCGTTGAAGACCACACGCTGGTAACGTGAATCATCACCGCCGATCACTTCTTTTAAATGCCAGGCAATCGCTTCCCCTTCACGGTCCAAATCCGTTGCCAGGTAGACTTCATCAACTTGCGAGGCCAGTTTTTTCAGTTCGGCAACCACATGCTCTTTGCCAGGCAAGACTTCATATTTAGCTTTCCAGTCGTGTTCCGGGTCTACGCCCATACGGTTAATCAACGCCTGCTGTGATTTTTCCGCTTTTTCTGCTTCAGTCAGCTTGGTTCGCGTTGCTGGTTTTTTCTCTGTACTTTTGGCAGAGCCGCCTGTCGGTAAATCACGTACGTGACCGACAGATGATTTCACAATGTAGTTCGAACCGAGGTATTTGTTGATTGTTTTCGCTTTTGCAGGCGACTCCACAATCACTAAGGCACGCTTATTTCCAGCGTCGGAAGACTTCGCTGTGCTGCTTTTTGATGTGGACCGAGGAGCGTTCGCCATAATTAACCGTTAATCCTGTATATTCTAAAAAATTAAAGTTCAGCCAAGGAATGTAATAGTGCCTTGATGTCATCGAGCTGGGCCGCTTTTAGATCAGCTTCTTCATCCCAATACAGTCCAACACAGTTTGCCTGCATATCAATAGCATAAATGCCTTTTAATGCAATGGGAAAATCTTTAAATTTGTCATCGCCTTGTACCAGCTCAAGCTTTTGATCGACCACACGGGCACGCATCAGTGGCAAACGTGCGTCTGGTATCAGCACACTATAATAAGCCACCATACTGGCACGCTTTTCAGTGGCCATCGGCACTTTGGTCCAGTCAGGAGCCACAACCAGACGTGGGTGTAATCCCATCTTGCGGGCTTTCTCACGCATCATGCCCAAAGCTCTTTCTCGTGGGCTGACACGCAGACCAAAAATAGATCCCAGTACAAATACAATGATGACGACAGCAACCCAGATTCCTGTATTTTCCATAGCTCAACCTTTATGTTCTATTATTAGAGTTGCATAAGCTCAATATAAAACGCAAGTTTGCGCGACAAAATTAATTCAGGAACATCTCATGGCTGTAGAGAACTTCATGACCATTCCAGTAAATATAGCCTTTCTCCAGCAGTTCCTTCAGCAATAAACGCACATCGGATTTTGGAAATAACTGTTCCAGTAAATCTCGCAATTCATAAATATCTTTAGGCTTGTCACCTTGCAGTTCACGCAGCTTGCGTGCCACTTCCATCTGTACCGGATCAATGCGGTCAAAGTTTTTGAACAATCCCTGTTGTGCAGACTGAATGGCAGATTGTTCTTCAATGACTTTTTCTGGCTCTTCCGGGGTCAATTCAGCAATGGCCTGACCTAGATCCCGTGATGTAGTTGGTGCAGCAGACAGATCCAGTTGTGACCATTGTTTTAATACCTTTTTACGGAAGGCAATCTGATCTTCATAGCGTTTTACAATCTTGAGGTTAATCAGCATTCCGACTACATGCTGCGCTTTACCTGGCAGTACTTGCAAAATATTTGCCACAGAATTTTTCAGGCTTTCCAATGTGGTTGGCTTGCCTGGCATTTTCGCCAGTGCATCACAATATTTTTTCACCAGTTGTAAAGTGGGTTTCTGCTGAATGGTGTCGAGACTTGGGATCTTGAATTTAGGAGAGATTTTTTTATCCTGTTCCGGTTCTGCCTGTACCTGAATCAGGCTACAGCTAATGTCAGATGCAATCAGCATTTGCATCAGCATTTCACTGCTGTCCATGGCTGAAATCAGTTCCACATGCGTGTCCGGTTCCAGCAGTGCCATCAGCTGTCCGACAATGACCGCATATTCATATTCACGGTGTTCAGCTTCAGGAATGTCCAGAATGACCACTTGCCCACTGGCGATCCAGCCTGCCAGTTCGGTCAGGTCTTCCAGTTCAAATTCAAACTTTCCGGCACAGCTAAACAGGTACAAGATTGGATAATGCTTGGTGATTTCACGTAATAGAGTGGCGGTCGGGAAATTATTTTCAAGATCGAGTAAAACAACTTTCTGTGACATGGAACACCAATCTGAACAAAACCTGGAAGCGCTATTAGAGGGGCAAGCGTGAAAAAGGTCAAATTATTTTAAGCATGGCTAGTTTTACTGACTAGGATTACCCTGCTGAAACAAAGCATAGACCCATTAAAGCGAAAACCCTCACAATGGAGGGTTTTCTACATGACCAATTACATAATTAATAATGCGGTGGTCGATCAATAATCGGGTCGAATTCTGCAATGCCCTCAGACAAATCTGCCGACTCAACACGTTGATATAACAGCGTCATTTGCTTCTGAAGATTGATGATTTCCAGATTCTGCCTGGTCACCTGCTGATTCAACTGTTCAACTAAATCGTCCAAAAATGCAATTCGGACTTGCAAATCTTCAATGGGTGCGGAAAATGACGCCTGTTCATTTAGATTTTGTTGTTTAGTCATTTTAAGTCCTCATCATAGGATTTCAGGAAACCATTATGGCATATATTACCCTAAGGGACGTCCAACTCGCGTTTGGCGGACCTGCACTGCTCGACGGCGCTAACTTTAATTTAGAACGCGGTGAACGAGTGTGTTTGATTGGCCGTAATGGTGAAGGTAAGTCTACCTTACTTAAACTGATTGAAGGAAGCCTGTTACCTGACAGTGGTGAAGTTTCCTTACAAAATGGCATCACAATTTCCATGTTGGCCCAAGACGTGCCGATGGATTCGGGCAAAGTCGCGGATATCGTGGCAGATGGCGCAGGTGAAGCATCAGAATTTCTACGTGCTTATCATGAAGCCAGCGAAGCCTGCGTACTGGGTGATATGGAAGCTTGTGACCGCATGGGTTCATTGCAGCACAAGATGGATCAGCTGGATGGCTGGGCTTTAGAAACCAAGGTGAACTCTATCCTGAGTAAAATGGGCCTGGATCCGGATGCAGACCTTGCCGATTTATCCGGTGGCCGTAAGCGTCGTGTGCTGCTGGCTCGTGCCCTGCTCACTCAACCAGACGTTCTGTTACTTGATGAACCAACCAACCATCTGGACGTTGAGAGCATTGAATGGTTAGAGAAATTCCTGCTCGATCAAAATAATTTAACCCTCCTGTTTATTTCGCATGACCGTTCATTTGTAGACAGCATTGCAACCCGTATTGTTGAACTGGATCGTGGTACATTGCGTAGCTACGAAGGTAACTATTCACGTTACCTCGAGCTTAAAGCACAGCAGATGGAAGCCGAAGAAAAGCAGAATGCGCTGTTTGACAAGCGTCTTGCTGAAGAAGAAGTATGGATTCGCCAAGGGATTAAAGCGCGTCGTACCCGTAACGAAGGTCGTGTCCGCGCGCTTAAAGCATTACGCGAAGAATCAAAAGCACGCCGCTCACAACAAGGTAAAGTGAGCATGGCAACTCAGGATGCGAGCCGTTCTGGTAAAGTCGTATTTGAGATTAAACACCTCAGCGTGAAATTTGGTGACAATGCACCAATCATTAATGACTTCTCGGCACTGGTAATGCGTGGCGATCGTATTGGTTTAGTCGGTGATAACGGTGTTGGTAAAACCACACTGATTAAAGCGATTTTAGGCCAGCTTGAGCATGGCGGTACGGTGAAAACTGGTACACAGCTTGAAGTGGCTTATTTTGACCAGTTACGTAACGTACTGGATCTGGAAAAATCGGTAAAAGATAACGTCGCTGAAGGTTCTGACCATGTCGATATCAATGGCAGTCGTCGTCATATCTATAGCTATTTACAAGATTTCCTGTTCTCACCTGAACGTGCCCGTACACCAGTAAAAGCACTGTCTGGTGGTGAACGTAACCGTATTTTGCTGGCAAAACTGTTGCTTAAACCATCAAACCTGATTGTGATGGACGAACCAACCAATGATCTGGATATGGTGACCCTTGAACTATTAGAAGAAATGTTAAGTGGCTATAAAGGCACATTACTGCTGATCTCGCATGACCGTGCCTTTATGGACAACGTCGTGACCTCAACCTGGGTATTTGATGGTAAAGGCAATATTGATGAATACATCGGTGGTTATCAGGATTATTTAGAGCAACGTCCGAACCAGACAGCGGTCGATCAAAAATCTGCCGTTAAAAAAGCTGCAGCCAAAGCTGAAGCCGCAGCGGCTGCTCCTGCACCGAAAAAGGTGAAACTCAGCTACAAAGATCAACGTGAACTTGAACAATTGCCTGCAGAAATCGAAGCACTGGAAAGTGAACAGGCTGAACTTTCTGACAAACTGGCAGATGGCTCATGGTTTGTGAAAGATGCAGCAGCAGCCACCAAGGCATCTGAACGTTTAGGTGAAATTGACGAGATTTTGCTGGAAAAAATGGAACGTTGGGATGAACTGGAAAATATGACCAAAGCTTAAGTTTTCTATTTCTCCCATGCCAAGCATCTGTATTCATACAGATGCTTTTTTTATTTTCACTTTTTTGTTTCAAAAAGCTCTTCTGCTACACTGCAGATATCTTGAGGTTTAAATAGCAGATTATGAGTAAAAAGCCAGATTACCAACCCGGTGAATTTCAGTGGGCCTTCCTGTCTCCCCAGTATTGGGGCATATGGATTGGCATTGTATTCCTGATGATTCTGGCGATTTTACCTTGGGCGATTCAGTACCGTCTGGCTTCTTTACTGGGTAGCTTAAGTTATAAATATCTCAAATCTCGCCGTGAAACTACAGTGCGCAATCTGGAAGTGTGTTTTCCAGAATGGTCTGCACAAGAAGTGCAGGAAAATTCCCGTCAGGTCTTTATTGACCAGATGCTCGGTGTGTTTGAAACCTTAAATGCCTGGTACACGCCAAAGTGGTTTAAAGGCCGTGTAACTATTGAAGGTCTGGAATATATCCAGCAAGCACAAGCTGAAGGAAAAGGTGCATTATTACTGGGTACACACTCTACCCTGCTGGATGCTGGCGGCTACCTGTGTGCCCAATATTTTGAACCGGATGTCGTCTATCGTCCGCAGAATAACCCCTTGCTGGATATGCTGATTTATCGCTGCCGTGCCACAATTTATGCTAACCAGATTGACCATGATGATATGCGTGGTCTGGTGCGTAATCTGAAAAATGGACATGCGATCTGGTACAGCCCGGATCAGGATTTCGGTTTAAAACAAGGCGTAATGTCACCATTTTTTGGCGTTCCTGCTGCAACCGTGACCGCACATCGTCGTTTATTAAAAATGACCAAAGCCGCTGCGATCCCATTGTATTTCTACCGTCACGGCGATATCAAAAATCCCAAATATCATGTCCTGATTGAGCCACCCGTTGAAAACCTGCCAAGCGCAGATGAACTGGATGATGCCACTCGCGTGAACCAGATTATTGAACGCCAGTTACGGATCGCCCCAACGCAATATATGTGGTTCCATCGCCGTTTTAAGACCCGCCCACAGGGTTATGATTCGATTTATTGAGTTCTCGAACTCTTTCATCATGGATTAATGATTTATTTCCTGATAAATCCACATGGCTTCAGTATGACCAACATAGCTAAAGCCTGATAAAAGCCGGTAGCATGCTGGTCAGCAACTAAAATTTTTTGATGAAATCCTGAATAACGCTGTAGAATGGCCTGCATAATTCGGCGACCAATGCCCTACCCTTGTAGTTCTGGATGAACCAGTAAATGGGAAAATACATCACCAGTTAGCCATCAAAAATGGCATTACCGAGTCCAACCAGTCAACCATTTATATGGGCAGTCACAAGACTATGAGAATGGTTCAAGGCTTCTAAAAGCAGTTGCGTCTTTTAGCTGCTGACCATCGATTGGCATGATAGACTTCAAATATTTCAAATTCCTGGGCTGAGTCACTGTCAGAAATAATAAACTGCATACACGTTTTTCAGACATTATTTCACCTCAATAAATTGTTTTAATAATCAATTAAATAAAAAAGAAAATTAAAGCTCTAAAATAGTTTAACCCGGGCTCTACATCCTGTAAAAACCCGGGTTAATGAGGTTGTGCTTTCAACATTTTAATTCTTGGTTTTTTGTGATTTCCATTTCATCATCATATCCATGATGTCTTCATTCAGCTTCGTCTTCCTTATGAGAAATTCCCTTCTCGACTCCCTGTGCTGATATAAGCAGAATATTGGAATCATCGAGGAATAAATATCGTTTAAGACCCCAATCTGTGTAAGCCATTTCGTACACTTTTCCGATAAATCCATCACACTTTTAAACCATTTTTGTAAGTTTGAGCAATTTCATCCGTGACTATTTTTTCTTCTTTCTCAGCTTTTTCAATACCTTCTTGTATAGCTTCCTGAGCCTGTTGCTCATCTTCTTCAGTCTGTTCCAGTTCTTCTTGTACATGATCAAAGACTCGCCCGGTTTGTAGTACCACAAACACCGGAAAATGATCCGAGCCCACATGTGGCAAACGCTCCATATGGACTAAAGCAAAGTCGGTACTGTGAAAGACATGGTCAAGTGACCAGCGGAACATCGGATAATCGGCATGAAAGGTATTAACATAACGGCGCCCGACACGCGGGTCGAGCAAGCCACTAATACGCTGAAACAAACGTGTAGTACGTGACCAGGCGACATCATTTAAATCACCCATCACAATACAGCTTTCATCGAGATCCTTGATTTGATCTCCAACAATCAGCAATTCAGCATCACGCAGTTTCGAGTCCTTGGCTTCAGTCGGACTTGGCGGTTTTGGATGTAGGCAATATAACTGAACCGGATGGCCAGAACGTAAAGTGACTGTGGTATGAATTGAAGGAATTTCATTACTCAAAATAAATTTCACTTCGGTATCGCTGAGTTTTAATTTACTGTAGAGATGCATCCCATACAGGTTATCTAAAGGCACAGGTACACGGTAGGGATAGTCCGCTTCAATCACTGAGAGTTGTTTCTGCCATTCTGAATTGGTCTCCAGCGTCAGTACCAGATCTGGAGCTAAATGTTGAATTTGTTCGAGTAATAGATGATATTTTTCATTGGTCATTAACACGTTAGAAACCAGTAAAGAAATTTGTTTGCTTGGATCCAGTTGCTGCCGTTTGACCTTCTTCACCTGTTTCTTCCAGATAAAGGTATAAGGCAAGACCATCTTCAACTGGTAGGCTTGTGCCGCGAGCAGCCCTACAAAAATAATTTGGTCTATCAAGGTCCAGGAATGCTCCCAGAATATATAAAGTCCTAGTGCAATGAAGCCAATGATCAGAATTTGTAGTCGCGGGAAATCGGCGCCACGGATCCACCATTCATCACGAGGAATCAGGGACCAGAAACTGAGCCAGATGACCAGCACTGACAATATCTGAATAAACAAAATCATAAAGTGACTCTTTTACTATGTTGTTATTTTTTCTAGAAGAAAATCTGCGTTATCAATTTTGTATGTAACATAAACAAGATATTTCGCTCAATATTATTGATGTTTCTATTGTGTAGCTATTGCAGTTGAGTCCCTTTTTGGTACACTCGAACCCCCTTTAATTTTTTAACGCACCGAGGCAAAGTGACATGAAAGTAGGTCTGGTCGGTTGGCGCGGGATGGTTGGTTCCGTCCTAATGCAACGTATGGTTGAAGAGAATGATTTTGCTCATTTTGAGCCATTCTATTTCTCTACCAGTAATGCAGGTGGTGAAGCACCGGCATTTGGTGGTAAAACTGCCCCAGCACTTATGGATGCGACAGACATTGATCGTCTGAAGCAAATGGATGTCATTATTACCTGCCAAGGTGGCGATTATACCACTGCGGTTTTCCCTAAGCTGAAAGCTGCAGGCTGGAATGGTTACTGGATTGACGCTGCGTCTACCCTGCGTATGGATGATGAAGCAATCATCGTACTTGACCCGGTTAACCTGAACGTGATCAAAGATGGCCTAGTGAAAGGTACTAAAACTTTCGTTGGCGGTAACTGTACGGTTTCCCTGATGCTGATGGGCCTAGGTTCTCTCTTCCAGAATAACCTGGTGGAATGGGCAACTTCGATGACCTATCAGGCGGCATCTGGTGCAGGTGCACAAAACATGCGTGAGCTGATCACAGGCATGGGTTACCTGTATAACAATACTAAAGACCTACTCGATGATCCACGCTCTCCAATTTTGGACATCGATTCTAAAATTGCTAAATTACAACGTGGTGAAGGCTTCCCGTCTGCAAACTTTGGTGTACCGCTAGCTGGTTCTCTGATTCCATATATCGACAAGCAGCTAGAAAGCGGCCAGTCGAAAGAAGAATGGAAAGGTCAGGTTGAAACCAACAAGATCCTGGGCAACCAGCAGATCGTTCCAATCGATGGTCACTGTGTACGTATCGGTGCCATGCGCTGTCACTCTCAGGCAATTACCTTGAAGCTAAAACGTGACGTACCTTTGAATGAAATCGAAGATATGATTCGTCAGTCTAGCCAATGGGCAAAAGTGGTACCAAATACACGTGAAGCATCAATGACTGATCTGACGCCTGTCGCAGTAACCGGTACATTAACTGTTCCAGTCGGCCGTCTGCGTAAAATGAACATGGGTAAAGAATACTTGGGCGCATTCACTGTAGGCGACCAGTTACTTTGGGGCGCTGCTGAGCCTTTACGCCGTATGTTACGCATTCTGATCGATTATAAAAATGCTTAATTAAGCGCGTTATAATCAATCTAAAAGCCGATCTTTATTGATCGGCTTTTTTGTGTCACTATCAAGAAAATAGTTGAACAAACATAGACATCCCAATCATCGAGTCATATTGCCTATAATATGACCGATGCTGAGCCTAGAATGAAGATGACTGTATATAAAAAATTTAAAATTGCTACTTTAACCATGATGATGGCACAGCCTGTTTTTGCAATCACGGTTGAGCCAGTTCAGGTTCAATCGGCACCCGGGGAATTACTCTATGCGGAAATGAATTTCCGTCAGTCAGATATCAATATACCGATTGAAGTGAGTTTAGCTACGCCAGAAGATTTAATGACGCTGGGCACTACGCATCAACCTCCCGGTCATCTTAATTTTTTTACCCGTCGTAGTAGCAATGGAACAGGTGTGATTACTATTACCTCTTCACGCCCAATCACTCAAAATGATCTGAATTTTGTAGTTAAGGTTAAAGAAGGCAATGCAGCACGCTTACAACATATCAAGACCACACTCAAACCCAAGACAGATCTGCTAAAAGCTTCAATCAGCGCGAATGAACGAACATTAACCCCAGTCGTGGTGGTGAATGAAAATGAAATTGGTTTAAATTTACCTGTCAGTACGCAATACAAGACTGCAGCAGCGAGTACCAAGGCTCTGGAAAAACCATTGGCTGTACAGCGTCTTGCTCCACCACCATTATCACCAAACTCTATCCCTCAGACAACATCGATAACGACTCCCGCTGTTCAGGCTCCAGCCAAGGTTGAGGAAGCTATTACAGCTGTGAATACGCGTCCAGTCACAAGTACTTTGACACCACCAATCGCTGAACCGGCAATGCCAGCTATTCAACAAAAGCCTCTAGCCTCAAATAGTCTGCAAAAAAATCCAGTCACTACCACAGCTCAAGCAAAAACTCAGATAGCACAAGCTGCTTCAGCAGCGCCTGTTGCACAGCAGAATCAAGATATACCAGCTCAAAAAGTACAAAATCAAAAGCCAGTGGCAACCTATCCTGCTGCTGCGCCACAATCCAATTCCAGCGACCCATTAGTTAAAAAATATACCGAAGAACAAGTCGCAAAACAGAAGCAAGCCACTCCTAAAAAACCGCCTCGAGCAGCTCCGGCTCCAGTGCAACATTCCCCTCAAGCGAGTCCGACATCTACTGCAAAAGCAAGTTATGTGGTTCAATCCAATGAATCTCTCTGGAAAATTGCTGCACGTATTGCTCAGGAACAAAACCGCGGTGTCGGTGAAGTCATGCAGCAAATTAAAAAAAATAATGAACACGCCTTTATTGGCGGAGATGCGAATCGTCTGAAGCGTGGTGCGGCACTGAATTTGCATATTGCGCCCGCACAACAACAGCCAATTACCGTCAAGACATCTGAGCTTGCACAAGTTCAGAACAAGGCTAAAGGCAGTACCAAATATCGTTTAAATCAGGCTGAAATGAGTCTGGTTGCTGAGAACCAGCAAGAATCTGAGCAACTTTCTGCAAATCAAAACACATTAGACCGTCAAACTTCGAAAGAGTTATCATTAAAAGTTATGACAGTTCGAGAAAAACCGTTAAATTACAGAGAAACGTAACTGAATTAGAATTGGCGCTTAATCAGAAGGATCAGAGAATTCAATTATTAAATGCCCGTCTTGCCCGACTGCAACAGCAGTTGAAAGCACAACAGGCAGATAAAAAAGCCAATTAACTAATCATTACATACATTGATTTACAGGGATGAGTGGATATATGGAGCCCTCTATCTCTAAGGGGTACTTATCATGCTGATTTATGTGATTCCATTAATTTTATTGATCATCGTTCTGATCGTAGTCAAAAAACGTCAGGATGCTCAAGGGTCAGATAAACCAAAGGCAACTACAGCGAAAGCGAGAAAAACCACCAGTTCAGCACGGGCTACCCCAGCAAAAACCCGGGTGGTTGAAGAAGTTGCAGCGAACCCCCAAGAAGCTATTGCTCTTTCAGCAGATCTGCGCAAGAAAATTGAACGTCTGATCAATGAAGGAAATTTCTTTGCCGCTGAAGCACAAATCAATCAGGCGCTCAAAAAAGACAACCGCCAGCATGAACTGTATCTGTTGCTCCTTGATATCCATATTCAGCAGAAAGATGAATTTGCCATTTCCCAGTTAATCACGCATGTCCGTTCACTCGGTTTGGATAATATTCTTGCGCAGGCAGAAGCGAAAAAGGCAGAGTTTGAAAATACAGCTACGCCGACCAAGGATACACTGGGTTTCCCTTCTACCCAGTTAAGCGCTGGCTCATCAGTAACTGAGGCAGCACCTGTAGACAACACTGCTGCCTTTGAAGAGCTATCCCCAACCCACAGCCTAGTAGTTAATGATCTTGCTTTTGATGAACTGCAACAAGAAAATAAGCCTCAAAAAGCTGTATTTGAGCCGGCGCCATCACAGAATGATATCCAGCCGCTAGAATTTAATTTTGAGCCCACTCTAACTAAACCGGCAAGTGATGCAGCCCAGGATCTGCCAGGAGCTACAGGTTTAGAGTTTAACTTCTCTGACGCTCCTGTATCTAAGCCTACACCGACGACAACATCGGATACTGCCCCATCTGCACTAAACTTTAGCTTTGACTTAGATAGCTCAACAAAAGCTGAAACTGAAATTGCATCTGCTGCCGAGCCTAGAACTGCCGCACCGGTTATGGATTTTAAGCTTGACTTAGGCAGCTCAGAAAAACCAGAAGTGACAGCAGTACCTACTGCAGAATCAGTTCAACCTCTTGATTTTTCTTTCTCGGCAGATACAACGTCAACCACAGAAACTCAGCCAGAAATCGCAGTACCAGAATTTGATTTATCAGGTTTAACTACACATGAACCTATAATTCCAGCAGTCCCTGCTGTCTCAGAATTGGACTTTAAACTGGATGCCGTTCCTGAAAAATCAGCCAGTGCTGCAATCAGTTTTGATATTCCATCTTCGCCCGTTACTTCAACTGCTCATCAAAATGATCCACTGGTTCAATCATTCCCTGAATTAACGGAAACGGATGAAGTAGTATTAAATCTGGAATTGGCAGAGCAGTATATTCAATTGGGTGCCTATGATGCCGCACGTGAAATCCTGACAGAAAAGGAAGCGGACTACAGTCCACAACAACGTACCCATGTTGATCAATTACTGAATCGAATCGCTTCTTAAGTAAATTCGTTCTACACTAAAGCAGTCACTATGGCTGCTTTTTTTATGATGAAAAATATTGCATTGATTTATATAGGAGGTACGTTTGGATGCGTTGGTGATCCACTTGCTCCTATGCCTGCCGAATCTTTTTTTATAAAACTAAAAGACTTATTGCATGAAGACACGCATTCGGTAGAGTGCTTCTGCGCCCCTGTAATTAAGGACAGCAGTGCATGTACTGCTCCTGATTGGCTAGCCTTGATTCAATTTATTCAGCAACTGCAGGCTCAGGATTATCAGCGCTTTGTTATCATTCATGGTACAGATACCATGAGCTATGCCTGTGCCGTGCTGGCGCATCTTTTAGGGCAATCTGCCTATGTTGTTTTAACCGGTAGCCAGTACCCATTATTAAATGCAGCTGGCAAGCAGCCACGCGAATTCAGTGATGCTTTGGACAACCTATGCTTTGCTCTAGATTCTGTACAGCAGGTCGAGATGGGCGTTTATCTGGCATTTAACCAGGAACTGGTTCATGGCAGAACAGCGTTAAAGCAACATACTACTGAACTCAAGGCCTTTGCTGGCATAGATGCAGAAGTAAAAATTCCACCGCAACT
Organism: Acinetobacter sp. HA; assembly: GCF_000264725.1. Classification (NCBI taxonomy): domain Bacteria; kingdom Pseudomonadati; phylum Pseudomonadota; class Gammaproteobacteria; order Moraxellales; family Moraxellaceae; genus Acinetobacter; species Acinetobacter sp. HA. The sequence continues at coordinate 21,502 of NZ_AJXD01000009.1, forward strand.
ATATACACATACCATTACTGCAAAAGATTTAATTAAAGCACAGCAATTTAATTGTCTGAGTATAATGATGCAGCCGGTTGGGCTAGATCAGCAACTTCATAACCTTAAGCAATTATTGGCTTCACCTCCAAATTTCCTGATTCTGCAAGGTTTTGGCACAGGAAATCTCGCAGTTAATCCTGATCTCATTCAGCTTTTTGATGATTTCTATAATGCTGGCTGTGCTGTAGTTTTGACTACACAAGTACCTTTCGGGAGCACAGACCAACGCTATGCTATTGCTGAATGGGTACAGGACTGCCGGATTTTACTCAATGATGCCTATGGCCATGCCGATCTATATGCAAAAGCCCTGAAAATGTATTTACAATACGACAGCGTGGAGCAATGGCATCACCATTGGTCTGATTAGTTGAATCTTGAGGTGAATATGCAGCGTTTTGCAGTTGGTATTGAATTTAGTGGAGCACACTACAGAGGTTGGCAAACCCAACAGCCCGGCGTAGCAAGCGTGCAGGAAACGATTGAAAAGGTTCTGTCTAAAGTCGCCAATGAAACTATTATCCTGCATGGTGCAGGTCGAACTGATGCCGGCGTGCATGCCACCAATATGGTTGCTCACTTCGATACCTCTGCTGATCGTTCCGAATATGGCTGGTTACGCGGCTGTAATAGTCAGCTTCCTAAAGATATTGCAATTCAGTGGATTCAGGAAATGGACATGGATTTCCATGCCCGTTTTAAAGCCCAAGCCCGTCGTTATCGTTATGTAGTCTACAATCATCCTGTGCGTTCTGCGTTATTGCATAAACAGGTCACCCATATCCATTACGATTTAGATGTCGACAAGATGATTGAAGCTGCGACAAAGTTTGAAGGCACACATAATTTCGAAAGTTTCCGTGCCTCTGCCTGTCAATCCAATCAACCTGTACGCCATGTGCATCACTGTCGCCTAATTCGTCATGGTCACTATCTGGTCCTGGATATTCAGGCTGATGGTTTCCTGCATCATATGGTGCGCAATATCATGGGCTGTTTGCTGGAAATTGGTCAGGGCATGTATGACATCGATCAGATTGATGCCATCTTTGCTGCAGAAGACCGTAAAGCGGCAGGTGTGACAGCACCATCAGATGGACTCTACTTTATTCAGGCACATTATCCTGAGCAATTTAATTTACCGAAAGTGCCCTTGGGACCACATTGGTTAAACATGCCAGAATAATTAAATCCTTTTTTATTAATTTACCTCCTCTCCCCCCTTCTGGAAAGAGAGGAAATTCCTCCCTTTTTTAAAGGGAGGTTAGGAGGGATTTAACGCTGCTTGCGCTTTCTATATTCCACTGGCGTTTCATTGGTCCAACGTTTAAAAGCACGATAGAAGGTACTTGGTTCAGAAAAACCGGTCAGATAAACAATCCGCTCTACACTTTCACTGGTGCCTGCCAGTAAGCGTTTAGCCAGACGGCAACGATAATCCGAAAGGATCTGCTGGAAACTGGTATTGGCTTCACTCAGCTGAGTACGCAAACGGCGGGGAGTAATATTCAGCTGGGCAGCGACTGTTTCTAGCGTGGTTTCCCCACTTTCCAAGGTTGAGCCAATGGCACGGCGCACTTCACCCACCAGATCATAACGTGCCAGCTCTTGCAGCTTTTCAATTGCTAACTGCTCATGCAGCTGGAGTAATTCTGGTTCTGCCTGCCAAAGCGGATATTCAAGAATACTTGAATCAAAATAAAGACGTGTTTCTTTCTGTCCCAGACTTACTGGGCATTCATAGACACGGAAGTATTCATCATCAGTTGCGCCTTTAGAAAAATTGAAGTCGATATAAATCGGTTCAAAACGCCCTTCGGTAATAAACTTAAAGAAACGCAGTACACCAGACATGGCACATTCAGTGAAATGACGATTGACGATGTTTTCGGCAAAAAGCTGTTCACCATTGGTCAAATAACAGCGGTCATCTTCCACGACCAGTTGCGCATGGAAGGCATCACTGATGAGGCGCTGGTAAGCTAAGGCACGTTTTAGCCCTTCACCAAAATTTTCTGATGAAATAAACAAATGCTCAATGACCTGACCACGGTAAAGTGGCAGGTGTTCACCCAAATGTAAGCCGATATCAGGGTCCTTGCTGACCTCTTCTGCCGCGACCCAGAATGCATACTGTGCACTCAACGGGGTACGGTCATTGGCTTCAACCTGGTTTAAGGCAACTCCTGCTTTAGTAAGCAATTCTTCGGTTGGCAAACCCGCACGACGTATCGCCTGGTAGCCTAATCGCAGTACAACCGATGCATCTGTTAGCTGACCCACTCAAAAACCTTCCTTGTATGTGCTTCATTTATACCTAAAAAGATATTTTTTAGATTAACTGTGATTGACCAAACTGACAACATCAACAAGCAGTTTTTTAGTTAAAATATTTGTACTGATGCTTCGCTTATTTTACTTTCAGATGATCAGTCTAAAGCCTGCTATGCCTTGTGTTATACGAAAAAATTGACTATAATTTGCGCCTTTCTAATTTATTCTTTTAGGTAGGCTATGGCCAATAAAGAGGAACTCATCGAGTTCGAAGGCGTTGTCACCGAGACGCTTCCTAATACTATGTTCCGTGTACGTTTAGAAAACGGCCACGAAGTGATTGCTCATATCTCTGGTAAAATGCGTAAACACTACATCCGTATTTTAACTGGCGACAGTGTAAAAGTGGAGATGACTCCTTACGACTTAACTAAGGGTCGCATCACTTATCGTGCACGCTAAGATTTAGCGTCAGTAAAAAAAGCCACTGATCAGGGTGGCTTTTTTTTGTGACTTTAATTATTCATTATTTACCAATAAATAAAAAAATTGACATAGCCTGAGAATTACAAGACTATTCAATTTAATTAAAACAATATTTATAAAAACAATGAATATGAAATATTTGACTCTGCTTTCCAGCTTGTCTTTTGTTGCATGTGCTACAGGCAGCAATCAGCATCTGCATCATTCTCTACAGCCCTATATCGGTCAAACTGCCGCACAGGTTCGCAGCCAACTTGATCTTGGTGCAATGGGATTTAAAACCGCCCAGCACCCCATCCAGACAGCAGACTTTCTCAGTTATACTATTTTCCGGGATATGAATATTCCGATGGGTACACCTAATATTAGTCAAAGTATCTCCCCTGGTGCACCAATTCCAATGCCTTCGAATGGAGGTTATAACATTAAGATGAAATGCCAAATCTGGTTTGACTTGAAAGATGAAATTGTTCAGGACATTCGTTATACTGGTAAAGCTTGTTAAACTGTGTCCAGTGAAGTTTGAAACCTGTATGGGATTTAATGAGAAATCCAATTTATCAGGATACTTCTCTCTACCGTGTGTCAAATTACAACAATAAGCTCGTTTTCTCCTCGCTACAATAACCGCAATGGCTTTTGTAGGAGTCAGAATATGTTATCTGCATTTCGCCAAATAAAACTCGTATTACCAGGTATGCTTCTGCTGTTGTCTGCATGTACGCATACGCCTACCCTGTCTCAAGCCGAACGTGACGCTTATTTACAGCAGTATATTGGACAGTCTAGCCAAACCATTTATGCCAATCTGGATTTAAGCAAACTCGGCTACCAACAGGTAAATGAACCCGTACTTTCAGCCGGGCAACTGGTCTATATCGTGCAGCGTCCCGTTGCACTTCCACTCTCTGTTGCTCAGCATCCGGTTGCCGGTACTGGAACAGTACCCATTCCGGTGACACATAGTCCATCGCGTGGCTATGACGTAAACCTGCAATGTAAAATTGTTTTTGAACTCAAGGACAATATTGCACAAGCAGTGAAATATACCGGCCGAACCTGTTAATTCAGCAGACACAAAAAAACGCAGCCTGAGCTGCGTTTTTTATTGATCAGTTCTGGAGTGAAATTTAGTTCAATGCAGCAACTACTGCCTGGCCCATTTCCACTGTACCGACTTTGCTCATGCCTTCGGACATAATATCCGCAGTACGTAAACCTTGATCCAATACATGACCTACTGCATCTTCAATTGCTTTTGCAGCCGCTTCTTCACGGAAGGTGTAACGCAGCATCATTGCAACAGACAGAATGGTTGCCAATGGATTTGCTAGGTTTTGACCTGCGATGTCTGGTGCAGAACCATGACATGGTTCATACATGCCTTTGCCATTCTCATCTAGAGAAGCAGATGGCAACATACCAATTGAACCCGTTAACATTGCTGCTTCGTCAGACAGAATGTCACCGAACAGGTTAGAAGTGACAATTACGTCAAACTGTTTAGGCGCACGTACCAACTGCATTGCAGCATTGTCGACATACATATGCGATAGGTTGATGTCTGGATATTGCTCTTCTTTCAATGCAGTAACGGTTTGTTTCCAAAGCTCAGTCACTTCAAGCACGTTTGCTTTATCGACTGAACATACTTTACCGCCACGCAGACCGGCAAGTTCAAATGCAACTTTGGCAATACGCTTGATTTCAGATTCTGAATACACATCAGTGTTAAAACCTTGTTTTTCACCATTTTCCAATTCACGGATACCACGTGGTTGACCGAAGTAGATACCACCTGTCAATTCACGTACGATCAGGATATCTAGACCAGCTACAATTTCAGGTTTCAGGCTAGACGCATCAGCAAGTTGCGGATAGAGAATCGCCGGACGCAGGTTCGCGAACAGGTTCAGTTCACTACGCAATTTTAACAGACCACGTTCAGGACGAATTGAGCGTTCAATCGTATCCCATTTAGGACCACCCACAGCGCCAAGCAGAATTGCATCAGCTTTTTTTGCCTGCTCAGAAGTCACATCTGGATAAGGTGCACCATGTGCATCAATCGCAGCACCACCCAACAGGCCATGTTCCCAGCTTAGATCTAAATTAAATTTTTCATTTACGCGAGTCAGCACTTGCTCTGCTGCTTTCACAATTTCAGGACCGATGCCGTCACCAGCTAAAATCAAAATTTGTTTAGACATGAGATATTCCATTTATAAAGTCAGCATTTCACTGACTGGGTTAAATTTTCTGTTCTACAAACTCAGCAATGCCAGTTTCAACATTGTATGGCTTGCAGAAGCGTCGAATTATTTTGGTGTTTTGCAACAGATCTACACACAGTGGATCAGGTGCAGAGGCCTGCAATAAGCTGGTGTTTCGAGTCGAGCGCTGACGATACATCTTAAAGGTGTACTTATGCTTGGCCTGGAAGTTCTGGAATACATGTAGAACTTCGGCCTTATCCGGACTAATCGGATAAAAGCGTACCACCAGTTCATGCTGCCCCGCGGGTACCGACAGGTAAACCGGATTAGGCTCTTTCAGGCTTTTTGCTTGTAAACGCACAAGCTTGAGCTTGAGCGCTTCACTCTCCACATGTCGTTTTTCAGCATTGATGATCTTGATATCATCCATACGTTCAAAATTACAATCGTGGGTACCTGAACAATAAATCAGGGCATCTGAACTATTTACAGCCGAATCTGTCAATTTCTTCAACTGTATCGTATCGATGGTCTGACATGCTGTCATTAACATCGAAACCGTACCCAATGCAAATAACTGTTTCCAATAGCTGGCCATGCTGAATGTCTAACCCAAACGAAATTTCCATGATTTCACGATATTAGCAAGGGTTAGACTTTCCCGCTATGACAATTTAACTAGATTTAGCCACTAATTTCTGCAAATACCCAAGGGCGCGATTGTTTGGTTTTTTCTTCATAAGCACGAATCGCATCGGCATCCTGCAAAGTTAAACCGATGTCATCCAAACCGTTTAAAAGACAATGCTTGCGGAATGGATCAACTTCAAACTTGAAACTTTCACCTGACGGGGTACGCACTTCTTGCGCTGCAAGATCAATTGTTAATTGATAACCTTCAGTCGCAGCACATTCTTTAAATAACTGGTCAACAATTTCTTCAGACAGGATTACTGGCAACATGCCGTTTTTAAAGCTGTTATTGAAGAAAATATCCGCATAGCTCGGAGCAATGACGGTACGGAAACCGTATTCATTCAATGCCCATGGCGCATGCTCGCGGCTTGAACCACAACCGAAGTTTGCACGTGAAATTAAAATTGATGCACCTTGGTAACGTGGTTTGTTTAACTCAAAATCAGGGTTTAAGGGACGTTTTGAATTATCCTGACCTAAATAACCTTCATCCAGGTAACGCAATTCATCAAATAAATTTTCACCAAAACCGGTACGTTTGATCGATTTTAAAAACTGTTTTGGAATAATTAAGTCGGTATCTACATTGGCACGGTCTAATGGTGCAACGATACCTTGTTCAACGGTATAAGCTTTCATGTCTTTGCTCCTATTAGCCGATTAGAATGAACGTACATCAACAAAGTGACCGGCAATTGCTGCTGCTGCTGCCATTGCTGGGCTCACCAAGTGGGTACGACCGCCATTGCCCTGACGACCTTCGAAGTTACGATTCGAGGTAGATGCACAGTGCTCGCCCGGCTGTAACTTATCAGCGTTCATGGCTAAGCACATTGAACAACCCGGCTCACGCCATTCAAAGCCTGCTTCAATCAGGATTCTATCTAAACCTTCAGCTTCAGCTTGTGCTTTGACCAAACCAGAACCTGGAACGACCATCGCCTGTTTAATGCTCGGTGCAACCTTTTTACCTTTCGCCACTTCAGCCGCAGCACGAATATCTTCAATACGTGAATTGGTACAAGAGCCGATAAATACACGGTCTAACTGGATATCAGACAAGGCCTGACCAGCAGTTAAACCCATGTATTGATAAGCACGTGTCCAGTCATTGCGTTGTACGTCATCTTTTGCCTGTTCTAAAGTAGGCACTGCCTGAGAGACTGGAATCACCATTTCAGGAGAAGTCCCCCAAGATACTTGTGGTTCAATCTCTTCACCTTGTAATACCACAACGGTATCAAAGTGCGCACCTTCATCAGAATGCAAGGTATTCCAGTAAGCAACCGCTTGATCCCACTGCTCACCTTTCGGTGCATATGGACGGTTTTTCACATATTCAATGGTTTTATCATCGACTGCGACCATACCAACACGGGCACCGCCTTCGATCGCCATATTACATACGGTCATACGACCTTCGATCGACATGTCGCGGAAGACCTGACCGCCAAATTCGATGGCATGGCCTGTACCACCCGCAGTCCCGATTTTGCCAATGATGGCTAAAACCACATCTTTTGGAGTTACGCCTTGACCCAGTTTACCGTCAACACGTACCAGCATGTTTTTCATTTTCTTTTGAACCAGGCATTGGGTTGCCAATACATGCTCAACTTCAGAAGTCCCGATACCATGTGCCAAACAGCCGAAAGCACCATGCGTTGCAGTATGTGAGTCACCGCATACCACCGTCATGCCTGGCAAGGTCAAGCCCTGTTCTGGACCCACAACATGCGCAATACCTTGGCGAACATCATTAATGTCAAACTGCACCACATTAAAAGTTTTACAGTTGTCATCTAAGGTTTGTACCTGGATACGTGAAGTTTCATCTTCAATCCCAGAAATACCTTCTGAACGTTCTTTGGTAGAAGTCGGTACGTTATGGTCTGGCGTTGCCACGTTCGCGCTTAAACGCCATGGTTTACGACCCGCCAGTTGTAAGCCTTCGAATGCCTGCGGAGAAGTTACTTCATGCAATAAATGACGGTCGATATAAAGTAAAGCTGAACCATCGTCACGCTGTTTTACTAAATGGTCATCCCATAACTTATCGTATAATGTTTTTGCTGTTTGGGTCTCGCCTGCCATGTCGATGTACTCCACTGGACTGGGTAAATTCTATCTCTAATTTTGATTATATCGCTGCGGTCACATAAATCTAATTTATCATTTTTATTAGTTAATAAACTTTTTGGAATCTTTAAAATTGGATTCTAAACAGACCGATATTGATTTTTATTTAATCTAATTTTCCGATCATTTTTTGCAAAATATACGTTTTTACAAATTAAATGAGAATTATTATTATTTATTCATACAGAAAACATTGAATTTATTTTTTGAGGAATATCGATATGGCACATGTTCAAAAATTTGTTGTAGATAATCAGCGTATGTTCAAGAAAACCTTGAGTTACTACATCATGCACATCACGGTAGCCATGTTAGTCGGTTATTTTGTGACGGGTAGTTTAGCCATGGCAATTGCATTAAGTTTATTAGAACCGACTGTTCAGGCTGTTGCTTTCTTCTTCCACGAAAAAGCCTGGGAGGCTAAATCTGAACAGAACAATAATGAGGAAATCACAGCCTAAATTCTTTTCTGTCCTTATTCCTCGTTTTGCCACCGCTTACCCTCGGTGGCTTTTTTTATTGATGCATATCCGATTTTTATAAAATATTTTTCTGGGTTCAAGCCGCCATTTCCACCGATCTATTGTATTAGCAATCAATGAATGTCGGATTTTACAGCAATAGATACAACTTTTCCTTTGATTTATTCTTAAAATATTACAACAATAGAGATACGCATAAAAAATCTTTATAGGTGATTAAGATGAATCTCGCAGCCTTTGAAGCCTTTGTAAAAGTCATGGAAACCGGATCAATTTCTCTGGCGGCAGATCAGCTTTTTATTACTCAACCCGCCGTGACCAAACGGATTCATAGTCTGGAAGAGTATTTTTGGAGTCAAGCTATTTGAATCAGCTGGTCGTGGTGTACAAGCAACCCATGCCGCACATTCGCTGTTACCCAAAGTGAAAAACTGGCTGAATGAACTGGGCGATATTCATCATACTCTCAGTCATGAACAAGGCCAGATTCAGGGCAAACTGAAAATTGGTACCAGTCATCATATTGGTCTGCATCACCTTCCAGCACATTTGCGTCAGTATGTACTGCAATATCCGGATGTGACCCTGGATGTGCACTTTGTTGATTCTGAACAGGCACATGAACAGGTGATTGCCGGTGACTTGGAACTGGCTTTTCTGACTTTACCTCCACATGGCGATGAACGGCTGAACTATGTGACTATCTGGAACGATCCATTGGTGTTTGTAGTTGCTCCATTCCATCCATTGGCCCAGCAGAAGAATCTGTCACTAGAAGATCTGGTGCATTACCCGAGCCTGTTACCGTCTGCACAAACCTATACCACGCAAATTACCATGGCAGAGTTTGAAAAGCGTGGCGTCAAACCAAAGATCACCATGAGTAATAATCCACTCGAATCGATCCGCATGCTGGTTTCCATTGGTCTGGGCTGGTCAGTACTACCACAAACTCTTGTAAATCATGACTTGCAACAGCTGGATATTCCTCTGGAAATGAACCGCCAGCTCGGCATGGTCTGGCATCCGGGACGTACCCAGTCCAAAGCCGCACAGGCCCTGGTTGAGTTAATGCAACAACCTAAACTCTAAGTCACTTCATTTTAAAATAAGAGGCTGCGATGGATTCAATTCGCAGCATTTTGTTACCTAAATGAGCAACAACTGCATCCTGCTTTGCATTAAGTTTAAGATATTCCCTGCGCGGACTTACCAGTGGAATATCTTAAAATTCTTAATGGAGTCTGATGGATGCAGCCCGATTCAACCTTATTTAAATCTAACCAGCCAAATAGTAAGTCACCTACATATTTAGCAGACGACAGCCCTTGGCAACAGGGCAAAATTCGCCTGCTTCCAACACCTAATTTAAACTTTGAAGACATTTCCACAGCGCGCCATGTGATTCGTGAATATTTCCTGAATACCTTTGACACCTACGAATCCCTGTTTGACTGTCTGCGCAATGAAGAAGCATTTTATGTCAAACCGATTAGCCTGCGTCATCCGCTGATTTTCTATTTCGGTCATACCGCTACTTTTTTTGTCAATAAACTGCTGCTCAGCAAACTGATTCCTGAACAGCTGAATCCATATATGGAAAGTATCTTTGCCATCGGTGTAGATGAGATGAGCTGGGACGATCTGGATGATCAGAATTATGACTGGCCTGAAGTCAGTGAAGTAAAAGCGTATCGGCACCGGGTACGAGCCTTGGTACTGAAGATCATAGAAAATGCATCTTTAGAACTCCCCCTCAACTGGCAGAATCCATGGTGGTCAATCCTGATGGGTATTGAGCATGAACGGATCCACCTGGAAACTTCGTCGGTATTGATTCGACAACATCAACTGCAATATGTGCAAAATCATCCACTATGGCATGCCCGAATCCTGACTGGCCCTGCACCAGAAAATCAGCTTCTTCCTGTTCCTGCGGGAACGGTTCGACTGAATAAAAATTTCACTGATCCATATTATGGCTGGGACAATGAATACGGTCTGCATGAAGCTGAAATCAACGCGTTTCAGGCATCACAATTTCTGGTGTCCAATCAGGAATTTTTCAACTTTGTCGAAGCTGATGGTTATCAGCAGTCAGAATACTGGAGTGAAGAAGGTAAAGCCTGGCTGGAATTTATTGAAGCGCAACATCCAAGCTTCTGGATCAAAAAAGAGGATGGCTGGCATTTACGTATCATGCTGGAAGAAATTCCGATGCCGTGGGATTGGCCAGTCGAGGTGAATTACCACGAAGCTAAAGCCTTTTGTAACTGGAAATCACTACAAACCGGTGAATCAATCCGTTTGCCGAACGAAGATGAATGGTATCGGCTGTATGACCATGTCGGCCTGGATCCTAAACGACCGCTGCCTTTAGAAGCTAATATTGCCTTGCAACATGCACCTAATCCTTGTCCGGTACATCAGTTCCAGCAAGGCGAGTTTTATGATGTACAAGGCAATGTCTGGCAATGGACTGAAACTGCAATCTATCCCTTTGAAGGTTTTCAGGTCCATCCAATTTATGATGACTTTAGTACCCCAACCTTCGATGATCGGCATAATCTGATTAAAGGCGGTTCCTGGATTTCAGGCGGTAATGAAGCTTTGCATAGTTCCCGCTATGCCTTTAGACGACACTTTTTCCAGCATGCGGGTTTTCGCTATGTGGCTGGATCAGATGAACCAGTTTCACCTTATCATTCACATTATCAGACGGATGAACTGATTTCGCAGTATCTGGAATTTCAGTATGGTCAGGAGTATTTTGGCGTTCCGAATTTTGCCAGGTCTCTCATTATCCTCGCCGAGCCTTATTTTGTAAAAACTGCCAGAAAAAAAGCACTTGATCTTGGCTGTGCCACAGGACGCGCCAGCTTTGAACTGGCGCAGCATTTTGAACAGGTAACAGGTCTAGATTTCTCGGCACGTTTTATTCAGCAAGGTATAGCCTTAGCGCAAGGTGAAACTTTAGGTTATACCATTCCGGTTGAAGGTGAACTGGTCGAATATAAATCCTGTTCACTGCAAGAGACTGGACTTGATCAGGTTGCTCACAAGGTCGAGTTTTATCAGGCGGATGCCTGTAATCTAAAACCGCAATTTAAGGAATATGATTTCATTCTGGCAGCCAATCTGATTGACCGGCTGCACCACCCTAAAGCCTTTTTGCACGAGATTCATCAGCGACTGAATATTGGCGGTATTCTGATGCTGGCTTCACCTTATACCTGGCTGGACGAACATACCGCGCGTAGTGAATGGCTGGGCGGTTTTCAGCGGGCTGGAGAAAATTGTACGACCTTAGATGGAATACAGAAATTATTGAGTCCACATTTTGAAATGCTGGCTGAACCTATAGATATTCCTTTTGTGATCCGTGAAACAGCGCGTAAATATCAGCATACCCTGTCACAGGTCACTTTATGGAAACGCATACGTTAAAACGCCGAAATCAAATAAAAAGCCAGTCATCGGACTGGCTTTTGGTTTTAAGATACATTCAGATTTCGATGGTCGCATCCTCATGCAGGGATTCATTCAGTTGGTCTACCACGATGGCCCATTCACCATCAGACGCAATCTTTTCAGCGAGAAACTGGCGCTGTGCCTCAGACCAGTAGGGTGCATCCAGCAGATTAAAATCCTTATGCAGCTGATGATCGTTAATGAAGGTTGCAATTCCTTCCTCACTGGCATCCAGGCCCAACTGTTCAAATAGGTGCGTCATGCGTGGTCTTACTTTATTCATTTCAACTACCTCTGAGTTTCCCTTATTCTCATTATGCAAGTTAAGCTTAGCATGAGCTGCAGTGAGCGAGTGTGACAATAGTTTATTTTTCACCTTGAATCTGTGCACATAAAAAAGCACAACCTGAGTTGTGCTTCACAAATTTGAACGCTTCAGATGATTAAATTGACCAGTCCTGAATTTCCCAGCCCTGCTCTTTCGCCAGTGCTTCTAAACGATCATCCGGATTGACTGCAATGGCATGATCGGCATGTTCCAGCAAGAAGCGGTCATTGATTGAATCCGAATAGGCCCAGGACTCGGTCACATCACGGCCTTCCAGCCACTGTTCCAGGCGGATCAGTTTGCCTTTCTGGTAACAGGCAGTATTGATCACTTTACCGGTATATTTACCATCAACAATTTCAGCATTCGTCGCGATAATTTCAGTAATACCAAATTCACGGAAAATTGGCGCAGTAATAAAGTCAGAAGTTGCGGTAATACCGACCAATTCATGTCCTGCTTCACGGTGACGTTCAATTGCCTTAAAACCTTCTGGACGCATTTGGGGACGAATGACTTTTTGCATGAATAGTTGATGTAGTTCAGTCAGATAATCATTGTCATGTTTGGTTAAAAATTCAAAGACAAATTCATTATAGGCATAGGGATCCAGCTGACCTTTTTTATAATCTTCATAGAACTTGTCATTCATGGCACGGTGATGAACAGGGTCAACCAGGCCCTCGTTGACCAAGAATTCCCCCCAAGAATGATCCGAATCTGTATTTAACAAGGTGTGATCGAGATCAAATAGCGCCAATTTCATGAAAATACTCGTAAAAACTGAAATTTAAGAAAAAAATTGTAAATCTATCTCCGCTAGTCGATAGAAATTCGTTAAGATCATAGCAATTTTAACATTTTTAAACTTTGCTTTTTTCGTGCTGGATACAGAAATAAAAATCCCCGAGGGCAAAGGCATAAATTACACAATATTAGGTGCCAAATGATCGACTCTGAAGGTTTCCGACCGAATGTCGGGATCATTTTGGCAAACGATGCTGGACAGGTTTTATGGGCGAAGCGCATTGGACACAATGCATGGCAATTTCCACAAGGAGGTATCCAATATGGAGAAACCCCTGAGCAGGCACTCTACCGTGAGCTGAGAGAAGAAGTCGGCTTACTGCCCGAACATGTCCAAATTATAGCGCAAACCAAAGGCTGGCTGCGTTATCGTTTGCCGCACCGGTACATTCGTACGGATTCAGATCCGGTGTGTATCGGACAGAAACAAAAGTGGTTTTTACTCAAACTGACGGCGTCAGTACAGAACATTCAGCTTGATCTGTCTGACCCGCCCGAATTTGATCAATGGCAGTGGGTCAGTTACTGGTACCCGCTCGGTCAGGTCGTGAATTTTAAACGTGACGTATACCGCAAGGCCATGGTAGAACTGTGTCAGCAACTTCCCAAGGAAAAACCTTAAGAATTGCATAAATATGCAGATTTTTTAGGCAGTTATTGTTATAAATAAAGAAGATACCGGACCCTAAATTACGAAGGAGCAGCGCGAATGTCGAATATGCAACTGGAGACCCTGAGACGTATTGTTCAAGAGATCAATGCGTCAGCCAGTTTGCATGAATCGCTCGACATTATGGTTAATCAGGTAGCCCAGGCGATGCAGGTCGACGTCTGCTCCATTTATCTGCTGGATGAGCGCAACCAGCGCTATCTACTGATGGCATCTAAGGGCCTAAAACCTGAAGCGGTGGGCCATGTGTCGCTGCAAACCGGTGAAGGTCTGGTGGGGCTGGTCGGACAGCGCGAGGAAATCGTCAACCTTGACAATGCCCCGAAACATGAGCGTTTCTTGTATTTACCTGAAACGGGGGAAGAAATTTATAACTCTTTCCTTGGCGTTCCGGTCATGTACCGCCGTAAGGTCATGGGCGTTCTTGTTGTTCAGAATAAAGAACCTCAGGATTTCTCAGAAGCTGCTGAATCCTTCTTAGTGACGCTCTGTGCTCAGCTCTCCGGTGTAATTGCCCATGCCCATGCAGTCGGCAATATTGACGTGTTCCGCAAACCTAGCAATCTGCCTGCTTATAAAACCTTCCAGGGCGTATCAGGTTCAGGTGGTATTGCTCTAGGTCGTGCCGTGATTCTTTATCCGCCTGCGGATCTGGGTGCTGTTCCGGATCGTGAAGCGGATGACATCAGCGAAGAGCTTGCCCTGCTCGACAACGCGCTAAATTCCGTACGTGAGGAAATCCAGTCTCTCGATGACAAGATGCAGGATGCTCTCATGGCTGAGGAACGTGCACTGTTCAGTGTGTTCCTGCGTATGCTGGACGAAAATGCCCTGCCAGCTGAAATCAAGGAACTGATCCGTGAAGGTCACTGGGCGCAAGGAGCGGTACGAATTGTCATTGAAAACCATGTGGCGCAGTTTGCCCAGATGGAAGATGACTATTTACGTGAACGTGTTGCTGACCTGAAAGATTTAGGCCGCCGGATTCTGGCTAAATTACAGGAAGCTGATGAAAGCCATCGTGAACTGACCGATGAAAGCATCCTGATTGGCGAGGAAATCTCGACCGCAGCGCTGGTAGAATTACCCGTTGATAAAATTGCAGCGATTGTCACCACTGAAGGTGCAATGAATTCACATATGGTGATTGTCGCGCGTGCACTCGGTATTCCGACCGTAGTGGGTGTGACCGAATTACCTATCAATACCCTTGATGATGTCGAAATGATTGTTGATGCGCATCAGGGTCGGGTATTTATCAATCCGCCACGTCGTCTGCGTACCCGTTATAAAGAAATTCAGAAAGAAGAAGAACAGCTCGCCAAAGATCTGCGTCAGTATGAAACCAAGGATGCGATTACCCCAGATGGTGTAGCTGTACGCTTGTTCGTGAATACAGGCTTGATGATTGATGTGGTACGCGGTGTACAGCGCGGTGCCAAAGGCGTCGGTTTATACCGTTCTGAAATTCCGTTTATGCTGCGCGACCGCTTCCCGGGTGAAGAAGAACAGCGTGCCATTTACCGCCAGCAACTTACTCATTTCGCCAACAAACCGGTGGTGATGCGTACCCTCGATATTGGGGCAGATAAAGACCTGCCATACTTCTCGATTGAAGAAGAAAATTCGGCATTGGGCTGGCGCGGGATTCGTTTTACCCTCGATCATCCAGAAATTTTCTCTTCGCAAATTCGTGCGATGTTAAAAGCCAGTATTGGACTGAATAATCTACATATCCTGCTACCAATGATCACCAGTGTCAGCGAAGTAGAAGAAGCACTATATTTGCTGGAGCGTGACTGGGTTGCAGTCCAGGAAGAAGAACAGGTCAAGATCACCAAGCCTAAAATTGGTATCATGCTAGAAGTGCCGAGTGTCCTGTATCAGATTGATGAATTTTCTGAATTTGTCGACTTCTTCTCGGTCGGCTCTAATGACTTGACCCAATATTTACTGGCAGTGGATCGTAATAACCCGCGTGTCGCCAACGTTTATTCGCATTTGCACCCTGCCGTTTTACGTGCCCTGACCCGTTTGGTACAGGATTGTCATCGTAATGAAAAACCGATCAGTATATGCGGGGAAATGGCAGGTGATCCGATTTCGGCTGTGCTGCTGATGGCCATGGGCTTTAATACCCTGTCAATGAGTTCAAGTAATATTCTGCGGGTGCGTAAGACGATTTGTCATGTCCCCATGCCGGATGCTCAGGACTTATTGGAACATGTTCTAAAACTGGATAATCCGCTGGTCGTAAAAAGCTGGATGGAACATTATTTCCGCACGCATGGTCTGGGAGATATGGTGAAAGGCGCGACCCGAATCGTGGGAGCTTAAGCTGCTAAATTTAGCAAAACTGCCATAAACAAAAAGGGAGATAGTCATTTGAGTATCTCCCTTTTTTGTGCTTGCTATAGCCACGTTTTGCATCTTTTTTGCGGTCCGTAAACACTTGGCTTTTGTTGACCTCATGCATGTGTTTGGCCACAAAGTTATGTATTACTGCTTCTGGCAGCTGTTTT
The DNA here is from genome assembly GCF_000264725.1 of Acinetobacter sp. HA. Lineage (NCBI taxonomy): Bacteria > Pseudomonadati > Pseudomonadota > Gammaproteobacteria > Moraxellales > Moraxellaceae > Acinetobacter > Acinetobacter sp. HA. The sequence continues at coordinate 37,635 of NZ_AJXD01000009.1, forward strand.
TTCTTTGTCATCTTTTCACCTGTTTTTTGACATAGCATCTGAATTGACACTGTACATATATTGCGCTCTATTCAACATATTTCAAGTGGTTTTCAATATTTTTAGGATTTGAAAGATTAGAGAATAGCTTTTAAAAAGAAGCTATTCTCTCCTCCTTTTTAATATTTCATGAAGATGAGTCTTGAGCTAAAGCCCGTTCCAAAATCCTCTCTACATCTCCTTGTTTGGCACTCATCATACCTACTACTCGCCCATGAAACTCACTGTATCGGGTCTGAATAAATGCATTAAAAATAAATTCAGGTGCATGACGTTTTAACAATACAGCTTGAGCTAAAAGAGTTAAACGGCTGACCAGACTGCGCCCCATAAATTGCAGTTCATCTGCAGGCTGCTGGAACAGTTTAAACAGCGTTTGAAGTTCCTGTTTCAGTCTTTCATCCTGCATTGCAGTAGCAGCCAGATCCTGAAACAGTATGTCAATCGATTCCGGTTCACGACCAATGGCACGCAGTACATCCAGACACATGACATTGCCTGAGCCTTCCCAAATGGTATTCACTGGCGCTTCTTTGAAAATTCGTGCCATGATGCCATGATCGACATAGCCATTGCCACCAAAGACTTCCATGGTTTCACCGGTCAATTCTACGGTACGTTTGCAGGTCCAGAACTTGGACGCCGGGGTCATAATCCGCTTCCAGGCCAGTGACAAGGCATCATCATTTTCATAACAGGAAGCCAGATAGAAACTCAACTGCATTGCCGCTTCTGTTTCCAGTGCCAGATCAACCAGTACTGCCTGCATTAAGGGCTGTGCTGCCAGATGCTTGCCAAAAGCTTTACGCTGTCGGGTATAGACCAGACATTGCACCAGCGCCTGACGTAACATCGCAGTACTGCCAACCGAGCAGGTCAGACGGGTATAATTCGCCATTTCAATAATGGTGGGGATACCCCGTCCTGCTTCACCGATCATGATGCCCCAAGCTTCCTGAAACTCGACTTCCGAGCTGGAATTGCTACGATTCCCAACTTTGTCTTTGAGGCGCTGTACATGAATATTATTCTTGGTTCCATCTTCACGCCAACGTGGAACAAAGAAACAGGCCAGACCATCCTGTTCAGTTTTCGCTACGACCAGATGAGCATCACACATCGGTGCCGAAAAAAACCATTTATGACCGGTCAGCAGATAAGCCTGTCCTCGACCTGATTCACCGATAGGCATGGCAAAGGTTTCATTCGCCCGAACGTCGGAACCACCCTGCTTTTCGGTCATCCCCATACCCAGCCAGATTGATTTTTTTTGGGCAATCGGCAGATCACGTTCATCGTATTCAGTAGATAATAATTTATCGCCGATTTTGGCCCAAAGTTCCGGTTCACGCTGAATTAAGGGAATACTGCCAAGGGTCATCGAAGTTGGGCACAGACTGCCACATTCTACCTGTCCACTCAGGTAAAACCGTGCTGCCCAGTCGACCCATTTAGATTTTGATTCAGCCTGATTAAAAGGATGTGCATGACTATCAAACTGACGATTGATGCGCATCCATTGATGCCATGCAGGATGAAATTCAATGTAATCACGACGGCGACCACGGGCATCAAAAGCATGCAGAATAGGCGTATGCCGGTTTGCCAGATCGGCATATTGATAATATTCTGATGAACCGACCACCTGCCCCATTTCATTTAAAATTGTCTGATCCTGACTACCATAGCTCTGCAAAATTTCCTGCAAAGTGGTATCAGTTGCAAACAGGTTATAGTCCTGTTTTTCATCAAACTGATTGCTGATCTGATGGGTTGTCCATGTGTTCATCTTATCTTCCTTAATCTTCATTTTTGTTGTGTGGTTTTCAGTCCAGTATAGAGAAAAAGTGGCGAATACCTATTAAGTTTTCAGTAAGACCATCTATTTTTCATGACTGGTCGTTCTATGAGCTGATTGACCAATAAAAATTCAGGTAATAAAAAACCGGCCCTAGGACCGGTTTCCTATTTCAAGATCGAAAAATTATCGTTTCACATCAAAACGGTCTGCATTCATGACTTTGACCCATGCCTTGACAAAGTCACGCACGAATTTTTCTTTATTGTCATCCTGAGCATATACTTCTGCATAAGCACGAAGAATCGAATTCGAACCAAAGACCAGGTCTACACGTGTTGCAGTCCATTTCTTCACTCCTGTCGCACGTTCAACAATGTCATACTGGTTACGGCCAGTTGCTTTCCATTGATAGTTCATATCCGTCAGGTTCACAAAGAAGTCATTGCTTAAGACACCAACATTGTTGGTGAGGACACCTTCTGGCGCACCACCATAGTTGGTTCCGAGTACACGCATACCCCCAACCAGCGCAGTCATCTCAGGTGCAGTCAGCCCTAACAGTTGTGCACGATCGACTAGCAGCTCTTCAGCCTGAACCACATATTCATCTTTTAGCCAGTTACGGAAACCATCGTATTTCGGTAACAGGTCTTCAAATGAATAGGCATCTGTCTGTTCCTGAGATGCATCGCCACGGCCTGGTGTAAATGGCACCTTGATATTTACACCTGCTGCTTTGGCTGCCTGTTCAATCGCTGCGCTACCGCCCAATACAATCAGATCGGCAATGCTGACTTTCTTCTCAAGACCCGCCTGAATCTCCTCAAGTTTGTTCAATACTTTATTCAGGCGTTCCGGTTCATTCCCTTCCCATTGACGTTGTGGCTCTAGACGGATACGCGCTCCATTGGCACCACCACGATAATCCGAACCACGGTAAGTACGTGCACTATCCCAAGCCGTATTGATCAGTTCGGTTGGGGTTAAACCACTGATCAGTAATTTTGCTTTGAGTTCCTCAATTTCAGCCTCAGACAAGGTGTAGTCCACTTTTGGAATTGGGTCCTGCCAGATCAGATCTTCAGCTGGTACATCTGGGCCAAGGTAACGGGATTTTGGCCCCATATCACGATGGGTCAGTTTGAACCATGCGCGTGCAAATACTTCAGAGAAATAAGCCGGATCTCGGTAGAAACGCTCGGAAATTTTACGGTATTCCGGATCAATTTTCAGTGCCATGTCAGCGTCGGTCATCATCGGATTACGGCGTACACTGGTATCATGCGCATCAAATGGTTTGTCTTCTTCCTTGATGTTAATCGGTTCCCACTGTTTCCCGCCTGCCGGGCTAACAGTTTTTTCCCATTCATAGTTGAGCAGCAGATAGAAGAATTCATTGTCCCATTTGGTTGGGTTGGTGGTCCAGGCACCTTCCAGACCACTGACCATGGTATTCGCCGCGTTACCAGTCCCTTCCGGGTTATGCCAGCCCAAGCCCTGAAATTCGATATCTGCGCTTTCAACATCTGGTCCAAGCAAATCTGCTTTACCATTGCCGTGTGACTTACCTACGGTATGACCACCTGCGGTCAAGGCAACTGTTTCTTCGTCATTCATGCCCATACGGTCGAAAGTGACTCGCATATCCTGTGCCGTACGTAAAGGATCCTGTACACCATCCACTCCTTCAGGATTGACATAGATCAGACCCATTTGCACCGCAGCAAGAGGATTTTCTAGCGTTGAACGATCTTGGTTATTTTCATAACGGCTTTCGGTCGGTGCCAACCATTGGCGTTCATCACCCCAGTACACATCTTTTTCAGGATGCCAGATATCTTCACGACCACCAGCAAAACCGAAAGTTTTCAAACCTGCAACTTCATAGGCCACTGTCCCTGCGAGGATAATCAGGTCACCCCAAGAGAGCTTGTTACCGTATTTTTTCTTGATCGGCCATAACAGACGACGGCCTTTATCGGTATTGACATTATCGGGCCAGCTGTTCAACGGTGCAAAACGCTGATTACCCGTATTGGCACCACCACGTCCATCCTGCTTACGGTAAGAACCTGCCAAGTGCCAGGCAGTACGAACAAACATACCAATATAGCTGCCATAATCTGCTGGCCACCATGCCTGGCTGGTCGTGATCAGTTCACGCAGGTCTTGTTTTACTGCTTCAAGGTCAAGGGAATTAAATGCTGCTTTATAATCAAAGTCGGGATCAAAAGGATTGGTTTTTCTATCGTGTTGAGAAAGAATGTCGAGGTTAAGCGCATTTGGCCACCAATCCGTATTGTGTGAGCTGGCATTTGTTGCTGCTGTACCTTCGTGTTTTTGATGAAATGGGCAGCCGGATGCTTGCAAATCTTGTGTCATTTTGTAGCTCCAAAACTTTATAAAGTCTGTTTGATCTGAACTGTTTAAACATCTTATTTACTTCAACATACCCCTTTTATGTGACAAGCTAAAACAATTTTTATGAATACAAACCATCGTTTTCTTCTATCTAAAAGCTTGTAAATCTATTGTTTATTTATTTTTTGCAATTTTCTAGGGGAAATTGCAGAGAACTGGTGAGTTGATGAAAATTAAACCATCTTCAAGATTGCTTTTGTTATTCGACTAAAGTTATAGAACATAGATGTAAGAAAGGCGCTCCAGCGACAACATGAGTCTAGCAATCATTACAAAGATTGATTTGAATCCTGAGATTTTTAGTTCAAGACGCACTTTTGCGTCTGCTTACTGTTGTCTTTAGGGATGGTATTGGCAAAAATAGACGCCGCTACGCCTATTTAAAACAGTGATCTGAATATGCAGTTTAAAAGGCTGCTATTTGAAGATATTTTCTATCCATATCAATTAAAAAAATAGCTTCTTATAGACGTCCCTGGGTACGTTCCAGCCAGACGGCCTGAGTTTGTGGTTTCACAAACAGGGTAATAATTTCCGGATGGATCTGTTTGATCTGCGCTTCGATCCGGTTGACGCAGGCTTCAATATCATCCGAATTCAGATTATCCATAAACTCCAGGCTTAAAGAAGCAATCACCTGATGTGCACCGATCTGTTCGGTCAGTACTCCATTGGCACTAAATACTGCGATATCCTCCTGCGCAATCAGCAGCACATTTTCCCGCAGTTTCGGATCTGCAGTTTCACCAAGTAACAGCCCTTTTGTTTCACGCGCCAACAGCCAGGCCGATACAGCGAGTACCACACCAATTAGAATTGAGGCCGCCCCATCCAGCTCAGGAATATTTAGCTGATGTGCGAGGAAAATACCCACCAGCGCAATAAAAAGTCCAATCAATGCAGCTGTGTCCTCAAATAACACAGTAAAGGTCGTTGGATCTTTACTGCGTCTAAAAGCTTCAAAATATCCCATTTTGCCTTTGTGTTTGCGAAAGGCTTTTAAAGCCACAAACCAGGAAGTTCCTTCACATAATATCGCAATACCGAGCACAATATAGTTGATCATCGGGTCCCGCATTTCTTCAGGGTGGATGATGTGCTGGATACCCTGATAGATTGATACAATGGCGCCCAAAGCAAAGACCAGTAAAGCAACGATAAAGGCCCAGAAATATAGCTCTCGACCATAGCCAAAGGGATGCAATGCATCGGGGCGTTTTTGAGATTTTTTCATGCCGTGCAGCAGAAGAATTTCATTCAGGGTATCTACAACCGAATGAATAGCTTCACTCAACATAGCAGAACTATTGGTAATATAGGCCGCGACAAATTTAACCAGCGCAATAGCCAGGTTGCCAAATAACGCTGCATAGACCACAATTTTATTAGATTCAGACGACATGCAAATTTGTCCTGGTTTTTATTGTCAAACAGATGGATCTATTTGATTTTTCATTTTATCTAATTGCATCTTAATAAACTGCCGGCATAAATTGTTTATCGTTTTGTTGTTCTCATTTTTTCCAAGAATCTTTATCCTTACAATGTTTATCATCTGTACTGATCAGCACACTTTTTGACTGGAAGTGTGAGCATAATCAGTATGTTTTCGCCTCATTTGCTGAATGACGTATAGGTCCTGAGGATCTGTCATTAGATTATTGACTATGAGGATGTGCAGCAGGTGCAACTGTTCCATGTGGAACATCAGCAGCAAATTTTGGGTTTGATGCACATTACTGAACAATGCGGGAAATACTGTTTATTGTATCTGATGCGACTATCTTTGACTTAAAGCCTGGATTTGAGCTCATCTGCCGTTCTGAAAGGGGCAGAGAAGACATCCCTACCCGGTTTTCTGCATCAAAAACCAGAAAGGAAGCCTTGGCTTCCTTTCTAAATTATTTTTTTAATTTGAGTAATACAGCTTAGGATTTAGAAAAATACTGCTCGCGCCATTCCTTCCAGAAATACATCACAATTCCAAACATTACGATCACAATGCCAACAAAGGCATTTGAACTAATGTATTCGTTATTCAAGGTTGCCCCCAAGACCAATGCAATCACAGGTGTCATCACATTGCTTAAAGATACTGTCGACGCTGCCAAACGACGAATGAGCCAGAAATAGCACAGCATTGCCACAATGGACGACAAAATCATAGTAAAGATAAACCCAATGATGGCATTTGTACTTGGCATTTGCGTCGGAAAATGCTGCCAAATAAAAGGAACCAGTGCCAATGAACCGACAGCAGAAATCATCAATGAGCCTGTGGCTTGCGACATCGGCTTCAGCGGTGCATTAATCTGTTTGACCCAGAAAATGGAGCTAATATAGGAGATCATACTAATCACCATCAGCACCACACCCCAAGGATTGACATTGCTTTCAGCAGAGTCGGCAAATACAAACGTTAAGCCACTCACCGCAACCGCCATACCGAGCCATTGCAACCACACCAATTTATGAGTCTTTAAAATCACATGACCGATTAAACCCGCAATCAGCGGTGACAAGCCAAAAATCAATGCCATCAAACCTGAAGTTAAGTAATTGGCAGCAAGATAAATAAACAGTTGTGCGCCAATCAAGTTTAAGCTACCTGCCAAATAACTTTTCATGGACACTGCGTCAAATGGCAGCGGATCACGCATGATTTTAAGTAGGGCTAAGGCAATTAAGGATGCCCCAAAATAACGGATGATCAGCACCCACATGGGATGCACTTCCGCCACACTCCAGACAATCGCAAGTGGCGTCGCTGCCCAAATGAGTACCAACAAAGCATAAATACTTGCCGTGACAATCATGGGAGATGATGAATTTGAACTCATAAACTGCTCAATAAAAATGTATTAGATAGAATCGAACCAAATTTATGTTCAAATCTGCATTCAACAATACGGGGAGCGACAGGGATGCCGCTGGATCGTTTGGGGTATAGGGATATACCCTCAAACGATCAAAAGATTTTTGTTACTTTTAATCTTTTAAAAGTAAAAATCACCTATACGCAAACTTTACTCAAATATAATGACAACTAAGGTCGTGACAACAAAGTAAAGTGCATAAAAAAGCAGACCTAGGTTGCCCAAGGTCTGCCCTTTTGTAAACTCATAAATAACGCAAAGTTATTTCACAAGCTTACGAAGATCTTGGCTCAGATCCAAATACTTATCAGCTTCAAATGCAGCTTGCTTGCTGATCAACTTTTTAAGATGACGCATTTCTTTGGCAGCGTTGACAGTAATACCACCCACGATCACACCATCTGTTACACCGAACAAGACAAATGAAGACTCGCTACGCAATTCAGGTTTGATTTCGCCACGAACATGCCATTCAGCCGCTGCCATATCACCCACGAATTGGTAGTTAATATCAAGCTGATCTGTCCAGAACCACGCTGGGTTTGGTGTAGGATGCTCAACACCCATCACGTGACGTGCAAAAATACCTGCTTGAAGGTTGGCATTTTCCCACGTTTCAACACGGCGGTGGTTACCACAGTCACGAAGCTGAGTCGCAACGTCACCCGCTGCATAAATGTCAGGATTCGACGTTTGGCAGTTTTCGTTGACTTTAATTGCAAGATCAATATCAAGGCCTGCTTCAACCGCAAGCTGTGCATTTGGCACAATACCAATACCGTAAACTACAGCATCCGCACGAAGTTCTTCGCCGTCACCCAAAGTCACCACGATTTCTTCGCCATCAAGCTTGCAGTCTGCAATTGACGTTGAAAGACGAACGTCTACACCTGCCAATTTTTGCTGTTCAAGCAGGAATTCGCTCAGGATGCGTGGCGATGAACGACCCATCACCATTGGACCCATCTCAATCACAGTCACTTCACATTCTTTAAAACGTGCAGATGATGCAAGCTCAAGACCGATTACGCCACCACCGATGAGGATGATGCGTTGACCTTTCTGCAATACAGGTACAAGCGCTTGTGAATCTTCAAGATTACGCAGTGTGTAAACGTGTTTGCCAAGTGCATCGAAGTTTGGCAAACGACGTGCCGCACCACCTGTTGCAAGAAGCAATTTGTCATAAGCAACAACGTCACCATTTTGAAGTTCAACCGTTTTCGCCTCAGCGTTAATTTTTTGCACGCCATTGCCACGGATGGTTTCAACACCAAGTTCTGCCAGTTTTTCTTCTGACAAAATTTCGATCTTGGTTTCTTCAGGACGCAAAATCACGTCTTTAGATAGTGGTGGACGCTCATAAGGAAGATGCGTTTCATCACCGATCAGAATGATTTTACCTTCGAATTTGTTAGCACGAAGTTCTAGGATTGCGCTTGCACCAGCTTGGCCAGCACCCACAATCACGATGGTTTCGATGTTGCTCATGTAAATTAACCTTTTAACTCTGCAGATACGATACCGAAGCCTGCAATCCATTCACTGATGTCTTCATAGCAATGCGTTGTCATTTCGTACTCGCCCATTTCGCTTAAAGCAGCAAATGCCGCCATCCACGAACGAACTTCCTGACCACCACGGCCACCATCACGGCGGATTTCAGCTTCAGTCATGGCTTCCAGTGCAGCAAAATCAGCATTCTTGAATTTTTCAAGCAATGCGATATCCCATTCAGCATTCAGAGGAACTGCAACAGAGGTGTCGCCCGCTGCCAGTTTTTGTCCCACTGCAATGATTTTTGACTGACGCGCGTTACGTGCTTCAGGTGTCGGGTTACGACCCGCAATCAGGAACTCTTCCACTTCTGGTGGTACAGAACCCATTTGCGGAGTCGGTGGATCATGTGACAGACCACCTGTACCCAGAACCAGTACACGCTCATTTTCAAGGTTCAGAGATTTGATGAACTGACCTACAGCACGGCCTAAAGCGATGGTACGCTTCGTGGTTGGCATTGGTGCTGCAGCGCCATTAATGAAAATTGGAATCGTTGGATAACGATCAAGTTTGCCGTCGCACAGGAAGTGCAATGGCTGAGTCACGCCATGGTCGGCTTGCATACGGTAAGAATATGCAATGTCCACACCCTCATCGAGTACACGACGGACCAAGCCCAGTGCTTTGTCTTCTGGTACATCAATGTGTGCATTGTCTTTACCATAGTCCCAGTCCCCTGCAGCAGTCGCACGAATACCCACGCAGAAACTTGGCATCAGGTCATAAAAGAAACCATTGAAATGGTCTGGACCAAAGGTAATGATCAGGGTTGGGTCGTAAGCTTTTACTTCAGCAGACAGTTTTTCAAACGCTTCACGAACAGCCTGTTCTTTGCATTTTTCCTGCGGTGAAGCAAATTCCATTAAAGGACTGTGCGATGCACAAATAAGTTTAACGTCCATGAGAGACTCCTTAAAAGGAAGGCAGCAAAGAACAGGCTGCCGAAAAGTCCATTTCAGACTAGATTTTTATTCGTCAAAGAAACCGGCACGTGGCTGACGTAGACCACGAATACCTAGACCGCATTCTGCATTAATCAGAACACCAGTCAAAGGACGGTTGTTTTGACGAGATGCCAAGAGCACATATGAACCGGTCATGTCTTCCGGTTCAGGCAAGAAATTCAGTGGCATGCCACGTGCAATTTTCTCAGGATCACGCGCATCGAGCAGGCCCACATTTTCCTGGCCGAGCGATGCAGCGCCTTTGATATTCACATTCATACCTGACGGCGCAACGGCATTGACTCGGACTTTAGGTGCAAGTTCGTAAGCCAGTTCTTTCATAATGCCCACCCCTGCATGCTTAGATGCTGTGTATACAGGGCCTCCGCCAGCGGAGTACAGTGCCGAATTAGACAAAGTAAATATGATAGAACCTTCAGAAGCGATCAATGCATCCAGTGCAGCCTTCGCACCGAGGATCAGAGATTTGGTATTAATGCCCATAATCTCGTCAAAGGCTTTTTCCAGCTGCTCACCTGAGGTATTGACGATATCGGCATAGTGATCCCAGATACCGGCATTACCCACGAAACAGTCGAGTTTACCGTAACGTTCTACAGTCGCTTTAACAGCACGGACGTTGTCTTCATAGCTGGCCACATCACCTGCGATTGCCAGCGCGCGGTCACCAAAATGTGCGTTCAGTGCATCGACTTTAGACTGTGAACGCTGAAGAACGGCCACTTGTGCGCCCTCTTCCAGGAAACGTTCTACCAGTGCCCAACCGAGACCTGAACCACCACCAGTGATGAGTGCAACTTCGCCTTTTAGCCACCCCATGATTACTCTCCTGCCATCTCTACGTATAACGCACCATCTTCAAGTACAACCGGGAAAGTTTTGATTGGATCAGTTGCAGGTAGACACAATGCTTCACCTGTTTTTAAACAGAAACGTGCTGAATGCAATGGACATTCAACAGTACCGTCATCTTCAAGGTAACCTTCAGACATAGAAGCATTACCATGACTGCATTTATCGTTCATAGCGAAGAATTCACCGCCATTGTTAAATACAGCAAGCGCTTCGATACCGTTTACGCCGCAATCCACTTTTAACGCTTCGCCTTCGTCTAATTCGTCAACTTGGCAAACAAAAATCTTATTCATTAGAAGAACACACTCAGGTTATGTGAGTTATAGGTAACTTGGTCAAGCGTGATCTTACGGTTGAAGATCTGTAAGCCTAGGCCGCCTTCAACTTTGCGGATCTTGTCATGACGTTTACCACAGTAAATCGTAACGTCTTTCTCTTTCTGGGTACGGTACAGAAGGTATGTCACGTACACATCGTATTCGCCTTCAACTTCAGTCGGCTCTACGATCACGTTGCTCACCATGTGAGTGGTACGTGATGGAGGCTCTTCAGCCCAAGCCATACCTGTTTCCAGACGAGCAACACGACGTTCTAAAAGATCTTTCGTATCGTTGAATACCCAGGTAGTAGGTGGTTCAACTGAACGACGACGGTCACGCGTTTGAGCGCTTGGTGTAGTACGTAGCGTGTAAGAGATATCTTCAGCTAGCGTGTCTAACCATTCGCGGAATTTCCAGTCATCAAGAAGCTTGGCTTCACGATAGAGGAACTGACTAATTTGGTGATGAAGTTCTAAACTGATTTGACTCATTTCATAAGCTCCTTCTCATATTCGTCAGCCGCAGCTTCAACGTCTTCCCATTTTTCATGAATCAATAAATCTGCCCAACGGCGGTACATACCACGTGCTGCAGTTTCAGAGAAAATATAGTTAGTGATACCCGGGATACCATCTTCACGTACTTTCTCGTTGCCTTTACCCATTTCCATAATGAGTTTGTTTTGACGTGCTTTGTAACCACGTAAAACTTTTTGGATTTCGATCCAGTTTTCAGAGTCATCTTGCTCCAGGAAGCCAGCAGGACCGAATGCGCGAGTTGCAGAGCGTTCGAACGCTTCTTTCACTTCTTGAGATGCCTCAGCATCGGCAATACAGAATGCCCAAACTTCAGTTTTGTTTGGACCACGTGGGTGCCATACGCGAAGTGTTGCAGTACCGTTCAACCAAGATAGTGTTGGGAACATAGTGTTATGACCTGCAAGACGCAGTGCACGTACTTCACCTAAACGCTCTTTAACTTCGTCATAAGTTTCGCGGAAGTAGTTGGCAACTTCACCGTCAACCCATACGTTTGCGTCTGGTTTCTCTGTGAAGAAGAAGCCTGAACCGTGACCACGTGAACCGTACTGGATCGCATCTTTGGCAGTTTCCCAAACTGGACGAGCAGTTTGCGCAGCACCTAATTTCTTAGATGATTCGTCATCTGGTTTTGCGCCCAATACTTGGATCGCAGAAGCGTGAGAGAACAAGGCGTGGTATTGGTCAGATGCGAACTGTTCCGCTGCAAATTTCCAGTTACACTCGATTTCCCACTTGTGTACACCACCGATGATTTCAGTACCACCTGGACGACGGTCAACAACGCCATCTAAGTACCACGCGATATCGCCCATGTATTCTTCTAGGTCAGGTGTGGTTTCATCCCAACAAGCAAATACCAAGCCTTTGTAAGACTTCACACGATTCACTTCAACCAGACCCCATTGCTCTTTACATGCACCATGCGGGTAAGCACGATCTTCAAGCGGGATATCTTTTAAAGAACCGTCAATGCCATATGACCAGCCGTGGTATGGGCAAGTAAATGCACGGGTATTACCACAGTCAGCGAAGCTCACACGCATAGAACGGTGACGGCACTGGTTTAAAAATGCTTTGATTGAGCCGTCTTTTTGACGTGCCACAATGATTGGATCTTCACCCATGTAGGTATTGAAGAAATCACCAGCCTTAGGAATTTGGCTTTCATGGCAAAGGAATAACCAAGTACGACCGAAAACACGTTCGAGTTCTAATTCGTAAATGTCAGGATCTGTATAAATAGATGGCGTAATACGTCCATTTTGTGCATCGACTAAAGCATCGATTTCGCGCACATCAATTTTTCCACTCATGAAAAGCTCTCCTGTGACCTATCTTTGGCACAAAGTAATAGACTCAACTTTTCAACGATGATGGATTTGACAGCGTTTTTCGGGAAATATTTTTTTTGTTTCAATTAAGAGCTTAAAACAATTATTAAGCACGTGAATTTTTATATTAAAACATCTATTAATTCCGCCAGAGCATTTAGTTTATGAATGGGAAAATAATCTTCACGACATAGTTGTTTATAGATTATACTCTTCTGAAATTATAGTAAGACATTTTTTGGATTACTCGACGGGCTAGTTTTATGGAATTACGACATCTTCGTTACTTTATTACCGTTGCTGAAGAACTGAACTTTAGTAAGGCGGCACTCAAACTTTATACGGCACAGCCTTCTTTGAGTCAGCAAATCAAAGACCTGGAAGAAGATGTCGGCGTAAAGCTACTCAACCGTACTAAGCGTAAAGTCGAACTCACTGAGGAAGGTGCTGTATTCCTTGAACAGGCACGCCTGACGCTGGCTCAAGCAGATAAAGCGATTGCCATGGCACGCCAGGTATCACAAGCCAAGCAGCAGATGCTGCGCATTGGTTTCGTTCCTGTAGCAGAGATGAAAATCTTCCCTTATGTGCTGCCAAATCTGCGCGTTCAAAATCCAGACCTAAAAATTGAACTGCTCAGCCTGAATAACACTGAACAGATGAAACTGCTCAAAAAAGGTGAGCTAGATCTGACCTTTACCCGTTATAACTTCAACAGTGACGAGATTGAAAGCCAGTTTGTCATTCGTGAACCGTTGATCTTTATTCTTCCGAAAGATCATCCACTTGCGAAATATGACCGTATTCCGGTGAAAGCCCTCAATGGCATTGATTTTATTATTCCTTCAGCAGAACAATCATTGATACTGCACAATGCTATCCTGGACTTCGCTAAAGCCAATGGTATTGAATTTAATATTGTGCAGAAAGCAGACAATATTCTGTTTAACATCAATTCGATCGGGATTGGTTTAGGTTGTACTATTCTGCCAGGCTATATCGCGCCACTGACCATGAACAATACGGTGATTCGCCCCTTAGACGTTGAGCTGCCTTATCTGGATCTATATGTCAGCTACCGTAAAGATGGCAATTCGGTTGCAGTGAAGAAATTCCTTGAATTACTGACACGTGTATTCTATCTCGATATTAATCGCGATCAGTAAAAATAAGCCTTTAGCTTAATCCCGACGCGCTTACTGACAAGCTCAGAGGCACGTTTTTTATTCTCCCAATTCAAATGTATATTTTTTAATCAAACAGAAACATCTGTATTTAACGTTTTAATCTATATTTCAGCCAGCTGCTGTATTAAAAAAATCTATCAAAATTTCCAAATTGATTATTTACTACTCAAACCATCCCCTGCTTTTACAACTTAAGTCTAATGCGATTTTAAGGGTAAGAAAAAAGGATTTAGACGCCAAAGATATTGTGCAAATTATGTTTGAATCTAAATTAGTGGTTAATGAGAATCACCCTCATTGAATGCATTTGAGTTCATCTTTTTAAGTATAAAAAAAGGATGGCTTCAGCCATCCTTTTTCACCAAGCTACGACTTATTTTACGCCGTGAACAGCCAGATAGTTTTTAATGACAGTATTGAACTCATCTGCTTTTTCAACTTGAGACCAGTGGCCACATTGGCTGAAAATATGCGCATCAGCATTTGGCACGATGTTCAGGATGTCCCAAGTACGAGAAACTGGAATCACCACGTCTTGAGTACCGTGAATCAATAATACAGGCACAGTGATGTCTTTCATTTTTTCGAAGTCTAACGGGAATTCGAAACGGTCACGGTCACGTGCGCCAACCACATCCATCAAACGGTTTGATGCATAGTCATTGGCAGCAGAAGCAAAACGTACTTTCACCAGTTCGTCAGTGATCAGGTCTTTATTCACGACAAACATAGAAAGAGTTTTCTTGATACCTTCTTCAGTTAATACTGGATTTGCGTGTGCTTTCAGCGCAGCAGTCTGTTTTGCACCACCAGTACCCATAGACACGATACCTAGAACACGTTCAGGATAATCAAGTGCCATCTGGAATGCCAACCAGCCACCCAGAGAGTTACCCACTAACCAGGTTTTTTCAATGCCAAGAGTATCTAGAGTACGGATCGCGTGATCAACCCAAGCACGGATACCATAAGCAGTACCTGGTGCAACAACAGTTTGACCATAACCAATCGTGTCAATTGCGATACAACGTGCTTGTTCACCAATTGCAGGCAGGTTCAACCACCAGTTTGCAGCAGCAGATACACCAGTACCAGAACCATGAAGGAATAGAATTGGTGTACCTTCACCAATTTCGTGGTAGTGAGTCAACTCATCTTCTGCAGTTTCAATCCATTTGTCTTCTAAGCCAAAGAATGGATCTGTTTTATAATCAGGGATTTGAACAGTGCTCATGTTGATTCCTCGTACAGTCTTTAGCTTGCGTGTCCATCTATTCAGAGGTCGACGGCAAGTTGACTCTTTAAAAAATGAATTTTTACAGCTTTATATTAACCGCTTAGCACAGCTCAACTGATACAAAATTACGATTGCATACTATAAAAAATATATAACTTAAGATATTGTTTTATATAATTATTTTTAAAATAATCCCTTATAAATACTCAGGTTTTAAATTTTAAAATGATATAAAAAAGAGCGGTGTCGATACACCGCTCTTTTAAATTCTCAATTTTAGAATTTATAGGTATAAGTTGTTGCAATACGATGTTCCTGCAAATCAAAGCCACCTGCAATATTGTCATAGTTGGTATCGATGAACATGTATTGGAAACCTAAGCCTTTTAATTTACCTTCAGGAACAACATAATTAACAATTACATTGTTTTCATCTTCCTTACCACGCTTATTACCAGCACCATTATCTACGTTCCATCCTTCAAAATGACGTAAAGTTGCAGTTAAACCTTTTGCACCTAGCTCTGAGAAGTCATAGGTATAACCGAGATTCCATGATTTTTCGTCTTTACGAATAAAACTTGCTACAGACCAGTTGTCTAAATATGGTTGTGGAACCCATCCGCCCAGAGTCGGGAACATAGTGGCTCTCGTACCATGATCACCAAACATTTGTTGATAGCCCAACTGAACTGTATGAGCACCCTGATTTACTTTTAGGCCTGCAGAAACCGCCTGGCTATCAATATTGCCATAAAGTTTGTCACCAGATTCACTGTTATCAAAGTAGCGAACGTGTCCATCGAGCTTAATCTTTTCACCGACAGTTGTTTTATAGTCTGTACCTATATAATGCTGTTTATAGATATTGGTCATATCAGCATACCAATAGCTACCAGTAAATTTAGGTGTGAATTGATGGTCGATTCCTACGATATACATACCGTCATCAGTGGATAGACCTGCAGCTTCAGCTTTAGCAAAATCATTTTGCGGCAACAGCGTTAAATTTTGATATTGATTATCATAACGCGTATTAATACCATCAATATAAGCCAAGGTCAGTTTAGTGTCTTTGATATCTTTAGACTCTAACCATGCGCCACTATAGGTCGTTAGCAATTGACGAGATGGATCAAAGAACACCACTGGTGACATTGGTAATAGATCACCCACCTTCAACTCTGTTTCAGATACTTTAACTTTTAAGGTTATGCCCAACCTGGCATTATCACGTTCAGTCTTCTGATCTTTGTTGCTATATGGCATGTGAATATCATTCACATTATCAGGAGATTTCAAACCTACGGCATATTGTGCTAATAGATCGGCACCTACCTGAACCCCACCACCGATATCGTGATAACCAGACTTAGCATCTAGTGTTACCGCTTGCGTCCAGTTACCATAGTTTTTTTGAGATTCATTATCATAATTACGTTCTAAATAAAAATTCTTAAATTTTAATTGAACGTTACTGTCGTCAATAAAATCAGCTTGAGCAGCTGTTGTTCCTAAAGTCGCTGTTGCAGCAATGATTGCTATCCATAAATTATGACGACGCATTTTCTTTGTCCTTAACCAACATAAGAAGTAATGGCTGCATCATGCTGAACAACGTATTTATTTAAAATCCGACCACAGTATTAACTTTTTGATCCCAATTATTTTTCTGGATTTATTTGAATATATTTATCATTTCTTTAATATTTTTAAAATCTTAGATATTTTTTATTATTTTACTAAACAATATAACTCTTTGTTCTATATTTCAAATTCAATATTAAAAAATAGACCTCTTTCATAAATCATTTTTTTGCTCAGTTCCAAGTTGTAGATTCCAGCGATTAAATTGAATCTCAAAC
>NZ_AJXD01000010.1:0-13921 GCF_000264725.1 Acinetobacter sp. HA
CTAGGTTTTTTTTGCTAGATTTTGTCAAATTAGGTTGATTACTCTTTAAATCAACCATTAAAACTACAACGGACAGTTATTGCATATTCAGTGCACGTATCGGATACGTAAAAGAAATAGGATTACCATGAGCCAAACCACACAACATGATCTGATTGGTATTGCTGATGTCGCAGCCAAAATCCCCGCTTTCCTGAAAAAAGTACCGAACTTGGTCAATGGGCTTAGGCAGGCTTATTTACGTACCCCAAATACTGCTGCAGGTTTGGGTCTCGCTTTTGAAAAAGCGGTACAGCGCAACCCGGAAGGTATTGCCCTGCGTTTTGAAGACCAGAGCTTTAGCTATACAGAACTGAATGGTTGGGCCAACCAGATTGCACATTACTACCTGTCGCTAGGTGCGAAAAAAGGCGATGTCGTTGCCCTGATGGTCGAGAACCGCCCGGAAATGGTCGCCAGCGTGATTGGTCTGGCCAAGCTTGGCGTGACCATTGCCCTGCTGAATACCTCACAGGTCGGTAAAGTGCTGGCACATAGCATTAATCTGGTCAAACCGATTGCCCTGATTGTGGGTGATGAATGTCACGCCGCGGTTGCCGAGATCCGTGATGAACTGAATATCGCGGCGGACCGTTTCCACTGGTTTGCCGATCAGCCTACCCAGCAAAATCCTGGTCAGGCACCTGAAGGTTTTATCAATCTTGCTGAAGTCATTGATACTTTCCCGAAATTCAATCCATCAACAACACATAGTGTGCAAGGTAAAGATGGTCTGTTCTACATCTACACTTCCGGCACTACTGGTCTGCCGAAAGCCGTAATCTTTACCAATAGCCGCTGGACCCTTGCTTATGGCACGTATGGTCATGTGCTTAACCTGGGTACAGAGGATGTGATGTACTGCACCCTGCCACTGTATCATGCGACGGGCATGGTGGTATGCTGGTGTGGTGTGATTGCCGGTGCAGGGACATTTGCAATCCGCCGTAAATTCTCGACCTCTTCATTCTGGAAAGATGTACAAAAATTTGATGCGTCTGCAATTGGGTATGTCGGGGAACTTTGCCGTTACCTGATGGATGCACCTTCTTCAGAGCTGGAAAAAGGTCACCGCGTCAAGAAAATGATCGGTAACGGTATGCGTCCAAATATCTGGGATAAGTTCAAAAACCGTTTTGGTATTGAAGAAGTACTTGAACTATATGCATCCAGTGAAGGCAATGTCGGTTTCAGCAATGTGTTCAATTTTGACAATACTGTCGGCTTCTCCCCAACTCCCTACGCGATTGTTGAATTCGATAAAGACAAAAACGAGCCGGTACGTGATGCCAAAGGTCACTGTAAACGCGTCAAAAAAGGCACAACAGGTCTGTTGATTGGTAAAATTACCCGTCGTTCGCCATTTGATGGCTATACCGATCCGGAAAAGAATAAGTCTGTCATTATGAAAGATGTGTTCTGCAAAGGTGATGCCTATTTCAATACCGGCGACCTGGTCCGCGACATCGGTTTCCGTCATGCGCAGTTTGTCGACCGTTTGGGGGATACTTTCCGCTGGAAAGGTGAAAATGTATCGACGACCGAAGTGGAAAACATGCTGACCGAGTATGACAAGATTGTAGAGGCAGTGGTATATGGGGTAGAAATTCCAAACACCAATGGTCGTGCTGGTATGGCAGCCATTACACTGAAACCGGAAGCTGAACTGAACGATACCGATCTGAAAGAGATGTTGAGCTGTTTCAAGAAATGTCTGCCTGCTTATTCGGTTCCGGTATTCCTGCGTATACAGCAACAGGTCGAAACCACTGGTACTTTTAAATATCAGAAAAATAAATTGAAAGAGCAAGCATTTGATCCAAGCAAGACTGATGAACGTTTACTGGTGTGCTTACCGGGAGCAGATGCTTATTGCGATGTAACGGCAGAAGTTTTTACTAACATCCAGGCCTATCAATATCGCTTCTAAGTGCTGAAGTTGCCTATTTTTTGTGTATATAAATTCAATTTGTTGCATTTATAATCAAACATGGGCAACTTTGTTATTTTTTACTTGCGCTGATTTCATATCTTGCTACAATACGCTCCATCAAATGATATGGGTCGTTAGCTCAGTTGGTAGAGCAGCGGACTTTTAATCCGTTGGTCCCGCGTTCGAGTCGCGGACGACCCACCATTTATTTGACAGCCTAAGATGGGTCGTTAGCTCAGTTGGTAGAGCAGCGGACTTTTAATCCGTTGGTCCCGCGTTCGAGTCGCGGACGACCCACCATTCTTCTTCTATTCTGCGAAGATCATAACACCTGTATATTCCAATCAAGATCATCAACCGATCACGGCTTTGATTTGTATTTTCTGAATTCTTGCTCTCTTCATTTTAAAATATGCTGGGATTATTTTAGATATATTTGTGCGTTATTCGTCTAGTTGCTAGAACAAGAGCTTTTTAAACTATGAGGCGTGGTTTCAAGTCCTATACCACCACCAAGCTACAGTTTTCTTTCAATCGTCTTATAATTTTTTATCTGTATCTGGGCTATTTCAACGCATCAGGATTTTTGTGAGTTTTCTTAGTCTACCCTCGCCTTATTGTGGCGAAGGGGATTGATTATCAATATCTTTTACCAGTTCATAAGATATACGTGGCAGCACATAATATCGATCCATCAGCTCTTGACGATTTTCTTGCTGGGTTTTTGCAATATTCATCACCAGCTTGGTATTGTCTTTGACAGTATAATACAAAACCAGGCCCTCTTTACGGTAGACCACCAGCTCCTTACGAGTGGGATTCAATTCCCAACGGTCTTTACGATAGGTTGAATAAGGTGTCGCCATCTTGTTTTGGAAGGTAAATAGCTGACCATGTTGCAAGATACTGCGATATACCAGACCATTCGGGGCAAGGGTGAGAATAAACATTGCCTTGCCATTTTTGCAGGGAGAAAAACCATCATCATTACAACTGACTTCCGTGTAATAGCGTCCAACGAAGTCAACCGCATAATCTGGAATAGGCTGCCCATTAAAGCCATCTTCCTCTCTGAAAGTGGCATGACCAGCAATATCAGTCAGTTTCTTGGCTTGAGTACTTTCATCTAGCGCTTGATTAGCGAGAGAAACAGCTACCTCCTCTTTATGGTGCAACTCAAGTTCAGTATCACTGATCGGTTTACCCGAATGACGCTCACACCCCACCAGCCCGAGTGTACCCAGCAATATCACACCGAGCTGATACTCCAGTCTCTTGAAAACTTTAAACACCTTAAATTTCATTTAATTCAACCAGATTATGAACAGCCAAGCATTTTTATAAAATCAAAGGCAGGAGATTATTATTAAATTCAGGAACCTTCGTCTTCATGTTAAAGATTCCGAGAAAAATACTTAATCCCAATTTACATAAATTTACGAATAAATTTTATTTAGACACTTTAAAAATAATGACTTAGCTCCATATTTTAAGAGGAACGTCGTTGTTCTTTTATCTTAATTATTAAGGAGACCTGAATGGCCAATGTTGGTTTATATCGCTCTAACCGCTCGAACATGATTGCAGGTGTGATGGGTGGTATTGCTGAACGTTTTGGTTGGAATGCAAATTTACTGCGTCTGATTTTCGTGGTGATCTCTATAATGAGTGCCGCTTTCCCAGGTATCCTGGTTTATCTTGTACTTTGGCTGATCATGCCAAAAAAGCAAGCTATGGTTGAACATACGCCGCATCAGTCTACGGGCTATCAACGACCAATTCGTGATGTAAATAAAGATCCGCTGTAAGTTTCCTTTTTATAGAGTAAATAGTAATTCCCTTTTGCGCTGTGGCATTTCCCCTAATGACCACAGCTTTTTTTTGCCTGCTTCAGGCGATTTAATAAATTGTTAAATTATTTCTCTAGCCTTTGCCAACCGGCTGATTTCTCTATAACTTAGTTAAAAACTCCTTGAAATGGATTCAGGATGACACAGGCTGAATGGATTGTACTGTGCTTATGTGCTGTAGCAGCACTGCTGCATGGCTTGAGTGGGTTTGGCTTCCCGATGATGAGTACTGCGGTACTATCCAGCCAATATCCATTGAGTCTGGCAGTGACACTGGTCATTTTCCCCTGCCTGCTCCTGAATCTGTTGATGCTGAATGCTGATCCGCGGCACAGTCTGCTGCAGAGCATTCGCTATTATCTCAAACATTATTGGCCACTGATTTTAAGCAGCTTGATTGGCAGTTTGTTCGGAGTCAAACTGCTGCTATGGCTGAATGAAGGCTATCTCAAACTGCTGCTAGGAACAGTAATTATATTTTATGTACTAGATCAGCTTCGCTCCAAACCTTTTCAGAGCAACCCGCATATTCTGAGTATGGTGTGTTTTGGTTTATTGGCTGGTGTGATTGGTGGAGCGACCAATGCCATGGCTCCTTTCCTGATGATGTATCTGCTCAGCAGCCAGCTCAGCAAGACCGATATCGTCATTATCAGCAACCTGAATTTTATTGTCAGTAAACTAATCCAGTTACTTTTATTGTTCCCAATCCTGATCCAGATTAATCCACAACAACAATCCATTTTGATCGGTATTACCATTTTTGCTTTGATTGGCGTCTGGATTGGCGGAAAAATCCGTCATCGCCTGTCACAGCGGCATTTTAAATTTTTAGTTTTGGGCTTATTGATGGTTTTAGGCATACAGGCTCTATGGCAAAGTACTGCATTATTACAACATTCAAATCACCTTTTTTTAAATTAGTATAATTTGTAATCAAACCGCTTTATGATTAGAAAAATTCTTCATAAAAATTAGCTGTATAAAAACAAGGAGTGTGCGTATGACAAGTCAAAACCTTGCCACCCCCACCAACGTTATGCCCAAAGGGGTAATGAAAGGATGGATCCTGATTATCATCGCGGCCATTGTAGCCTTTATCCTGTATCAGGTTTTACCTTATGACCAGAATGCTAGCAAAGGTCTGGCTCTGCTGGCTTTTATTGGTATTTTGTGGCTGACAGAAGCAATTCATATCACTATTACTGCCCTGCTGATTCCCATACTGGCAGTACTGTTAGCCATGCCGATGGCCGACGGCGATGCGCTGGTACCCATTACCACACAAGCTGCTTTAACCACCTTTGCCGATCCGGTTATTTTCCTGTTTTTTGGTGGTTTTGCACTGGCAACGGCGCTGCATATCCAAAAGCTGGACAAGAAAATTGCCATGTGGATTATTTCCTTATCCGGTGGACATTTAGGTATTTCAGTATTGGCCATTTTTGCCGTGACTGCCGCCCTGTCCATGTGGATTTCCAATACCGCTACCGCAGCCATGATGTTACCGCTGGCGCTGGGTTTACTTTCGCATCTGGATGTCGAGAAAGAACGTAAAACCTTCGTATTTATTCTGCTCGGGATTGCCTACTCCGCCAGTATTGGTGGTCTAGGTACAATCGTAGGTTCGCCACCGAATGCCATTGCTGCCAAAGCGCTGGGTTATGACTTTGCAGACTGGATGAAAATTGGTTTGCCAATGATGTTCATTATCTTGCCTGCGATGCTGATCAGTCTTTATCTGGTGCTGCGTCCCAAGCTGAATCACAAAGTACAGTTTGTCACTGAAGATATTCCCTGGACCCGCAGCCGTATTGCAGCAATGTTACTATTTATCTGTACTGCCCTGGCCTGGATTTTCAGTAAAAAGCTGACCGAGAACTTTGGAATTAGCCAGCCAGATACCTGGATTGCAATTCTGGCCGCATGTATGGTGGCAATTTTGGGTACCGCAACCTGGAAGCAGATTGCAGAGAATACTGACTGGGGCGTGCTCTATCTGTTTGGCGGCGGCCTGACCTTGAGTGCCATTTTAAAAGATTCAGGCAGCTCTCTGGTCTTGGGGCAAACTCTGGCAAATACCTTTGGTGATACTTCACCTTTAGTGATTATCTTTGTGGTAGCAACCTTCATCATTTTCCTGACCGAATTTACCAGTAATACCGCATCCGCTGCACTACTGGTGCCGGTCTTTGCCGCCATTGCCGATCAGATGGGAATGCCTAAAGAAATTCTGGTGATTGTGATTGGGATCGGCGCATCCTGTGCTTTCATGCTGCCTGTAGCAACACCGCCGAATGCGATTGTCTTTGGTACCGGTTATATTCAGCAGTCGGAAATGATGAAAGTTGGCTTTGTCCTCAACATCATGTGTATTTTCCTGGTATCGCTATTTATTTACTGGTTCTTTCTCTAAAGATGAATGGATTAAAAAAGCACGCTACGGCGTGCTTTTTCATTTTCGAAGATAGATTTACATCCGTCCAGATCAGGCACTCAGCTTGAAATGATTCAACTCCTGATATAAAGCGGCAATCATGTCAGCACGGCTAATGATACCAACCAGCTGACCTTCGTCCAGCACCGGAATATAATTAAAGGAACGCTCAACAAAATACGGCACCAGGTCCTGAATCGGCTGGCCTGGCTGTACAGTCACCACCTTCCGGCTCATGATATGTCCGACTTCAGATTCCCAGCCACTGCGAATGTCGGTGGCACGCTCAAACCATTCCACCAGCTGGTACATCGCTAAAGTTCCAACCAGTTTCTTTTCCGCATTCACTACCGGCAGACTCATCAGATTCATCTGTCGGAATTTTGCCAAGGCATGCCGGATATCATCACTTTCCTGCAAGCTGGCAACGTCTTTACTCATGATATCCTGACACAGGAACTGGCTGTCAGCACGTTCACTGGCCTTGCTCTGTGCTTCCAGAATAATTTTTTGCAGATCATATTCACTGATATCTAGTAACTGGGTCTGTTGATCAAGTACAGCCTGAATATCCTGTGGCTGAATCGTCACTTTCTGGGTCGGGGTTGGATCTTTAGAACGAGTATTAATCTGCAGCTGTTGCGGATAAGCCTTACCCAATATCCGGTTAAATACAATCGCTACAACCATCAACAGTACCGAGTTCAGCAAGACCGGATAGAACACAAAAGCATAGCCCAGCTCATGAATGGCATTGCCGCCCAGTACTGCTGTAATCGCCACCGCCCCACTCGGTGGATGCAGAGAATCGGTGCTTAACATCAATATAATCGCAATTGCTACGGCCAGACTGAATGCTAGGGTCGGGCTGGGAAACAGCAAACTACAGCTCACCCCTACGATCGCGGCAATAGTATTTCCAACCACCATATTCCACGGCTGGGCCAGCGGACTGGCAGGTACGGCAAACAGTAATACTGACGAAGCACCCATCGGCGCGATATACCACGCCTGAAAATCACCCAGTGCCCACAGGCTGATTAAAGACGACAGTGCCAGACCGATCAATGCACCTAAACCACACAGGATACGGTCTTTGACAGGGAGAATTTTAAAATTTGGCTTGAGGCTTTGCAGCCATTCTGAGGAACTATGCAACACGGTTGGCCTGAATTATTGTTTTGGGGAGTGCAGGCATTATAAAACCCTTGGCTTTAAAGATGTATTTATTTTATATCTTTTACTCATTGGTTTTTCTGCTTATGCTGAGGGTGCTCTATCTAAAAAATTATAATCAGGACCGCGCCTAAGCGGCGTATTTTCTTCTCTCAAACAAGAATAAAAACGATGCATTTTCTAATCCAGTCTTTACAACAAACCAAAACCGGAATTGCAGTACAACTGTTGCTGGCACCTGTACTCGGTTTAGCCTCACTCTATGGCCCTTTGATGTTCGTGCTGCTGATCTTGCACTTGTTATTCCTGGCTATGACTTCGAGCTCACTTCTACTCTCGATGGTGACTTTCATGCTGATCATGTACATTTTCGGGCTGCTGTTCTATCTCTGCCTGATCTATATTCCTTTATGTAACAGTCTATTCGTATTACACCATCTACAGCAGTTTCATATCTTCAGTATTGTGCTGGTAGGTATTCTGGCAACGCTGATTCTGGCTTATTTCCTAAGTTCTAATGATCTGCTCAGTACTCTATTCATGATTTCCTGCTTTAGCCTGCCCTCTATCAGATTTTTTATCTTTCTCAGTCTGCGTGCGCATGAACAGGCAGTTGCGTCAGGCGAATAAAAAGTGGCGCAGGCAATTCATGGATAACCTTTGCCACTCCCCTGTAAAATCCTTATAATCAAGCACAATTTTTCTCTAATTTTAAGTGGATGACCATGAGTCGCGCCATATCGCATATTGATACCTTCCAAGGCTTAATTCTTGCCTTACAAAACTACTGGGCGGAGCAAGGCTGCGTCGTGTTACAGCCTTACGACATGGAAATGGGTGCAGGGACATTCCACACTGCAACTTTCCTTCGTGCGCTAGGTCCTGAAACCTGGAATGCTGCTTATGTTCAGCCATCACGCCGTCCGAAAGATGGCCGTTATGGTGAGAACCCGAACCGTCTGCAACATTATTACCAGTTCCAGGTTGTGCTGAAACCAAACCCAGACAATATCCAGCAGCTTTACCTAGATTCTTTAAAAGCTATCGGTATTGATCCTTTAGTTCACGACATCCGTTTCGTGGAAGATAACTGGGAATCTCCAACACTGGGCGCTTGGGGCTTAGGTTGGGAAGTTTGGCTGAACGGTATGGAAGTGACTCAGTTCACTTACTTCCAGCAAGTTGGTGGTGTTGAATGCTACCCAGTTACTGGTGAAATCACTTACGGTCTGGAACGTCTAGCCATGTACCTGCAAGGTGTAGACTCGGTTTACGATCTGGTTTGGACCAAAGGTCAGTTCGGCACTGTGACTTATGGCGATGTGTTCCATCAAAATGAAGTAGAACAATCGACTTATAACTTCGAATATGCACCAGTAGAAAAAATGTTCGAACTGTTCGATTTCTACGAAGCTGAAGCGACCCGTTTAATTGAAGCTGAACTGCCACTGCCTGCTTATGAGCAAGTGATTAAAGCATCACACAGCTTTAACCTGCTGGATGCGCGTGGCGCGATCTCTGTGACTGAACGTCAGCGTTATATCCTGCGTGTTCGTACTCTGGCACGTTCAATCGCGACCAGCTATGTGGCTGCACGTGCGAAACTTGGTTTCCCAATGGCAGAACCTCACCTACGTGACGAAGTCCTGGCTCAGCTTAAAGCTCAAGTAGAAGCAGAAGCGGCTCAAGCAGAAAAATCAGCGGAGAACAAATAATGTCTAAACATACAGTTTTATTTGAACTTGGCTGTGAAGAACTTCCACCAAAAAGCCTGAAAAAATTACGTGATGCTTTAAAAGCTGAAACTGAAAAGGGCTTAAAAGATGCAGGTCTGGCTTTCGACGCAATCGAAGCTTATGCAGCGCCACGTCGTCTAGCACTTAAAATCGTAAATGTCGATGCTGCTCAAGCCGATACGCAAAAACGTTTTGACGGCCCTGCTGTTCAAGCTGCTTATGATGCTGAAGGCAAACCGACGAAAGCGCTTGAAGGCTTTATGCGCGGTCAAGGCATTACGGTTGATCAAGTTTCTACTTTCCAAGCCGGTAAAGTTGAGAAAGTATGTTACTTAAAAGACGTGAAAGGTCAAAGCCTTGATGTGCTTTTACCGCAAATTTTACAAAATGCGTTAGATAATCTTCCAATTGCAAAACGTATGCGTTCTGCGGCAAGCCGTACTGAATTCGTTCGTCCTGTAAAATGGGTGGTGTTGTTAAAAGACAACGATGTGGTTGATGCAACCATTCAAGATCACAAAGCAGGTAATGTGACTTATGGTCACCGTTTCCATGCACCTGAAGCAATCACCCTTGCACATGCTGATGAATATCTTACGAAGTTAAAAGCAGCGCATGTTGTGGCTTCTTTTGAAGAGCGTCAAGCAATCATTGATGGTCAAGTGAAAGCACTTGCTGATGAAGTCAATGCCATTGCGATTGTACCTGCGGATTTACGTGACGAAGTGACTGCACTGGTTGAATGGCCTGTTGCGCTTCGTGCAAGCTTCGAAGAACGCTTCCTTGCTGTTCCTCAAGAAGCATTGATTACCACCATGCAGGACAACCAAAAGTACTTCTGCTTAGTGAATGCTGAAAATAAATTACAGCCTTACTTCATTACCGTTTCAAACATTGTGTCGAAAGATCCGACACAGATCATTGAAGGTAACGAGAAAGTGGTTCGTCCACGTTTGTCTGATGCTGAATTCTTCTTCTTACAAGATCAAAAGCAACCGCTTGCATCACGTAAAGAAAAGCTTGCGAACATGGTCTTCCAGGCAGAGCTCGGTACGCTTTGGAACAAGTCTGAACGTATTGCGAAATTGGCTGTTGCTCTTGCGCCAATTACAGGTGCAAAAGCGGAAGATGCTGAAAAAGCTGCCCTTCTTGCGAAATGCGACTTAACCTCTGAGTTAGTGGGTGAATTCCCAGAACTTCAAGGAATCGCAGGTACTTACTACGCACGTCTTGAAGGTGAAAATGCTGAAGTGGCTGAATCTCTAGGTGAGCAATACTTACCTAAATTCGCTGGTGACGTTTTACCAAAAACCAAAACAGGTACAACCATTGCCCTCGCGGATCGTTTAGACACGCTCACAGGTATTTTCGGTATCGGTCAAGCACCAACAGGTTCGAAAGACCCGTTTGCACTACGTCGCTCTGCAATTGGTATCCTTCGTCTTGTGACTGAAAACGAGCTTGATGTTTCAATTGAAGATTTGATCAAACTTGCACTTGCTGCCTATGGCGATGTATTGAAAGATCACGACAAGACACTAAATGATGCGGTTGCATTCTTAGAAGGTCGTTACCGTGCGAAATACGAAGACCAAGGTGTTGCAGTTGATGTGATTCAAGCGGTTCAAGCGTTGTCGCCAAAATCACCACTTGATTTTGATAAGCGTGTCAATGCGGTCAATCACTTCCGTGCATTGCCTGAAGCTGCTGCGCTTGCTGCTGCCAACAAACGTGTGGCTAACATTTTGGCAAAAGAAGCTGCGCCTACCGGTGAAGTCGTTGAAGCAAATCTGGTGGAAGATGCTGAAAAAGCATTGTTCGCTGAACTTGCGAAAATCACGCCTCAAGTTGAGCCGTTATTTGCTGCTAAAGACTACACCGCTGCATTGTCTGCGCTTGCTGCACTTCGTGCGCCAGTGGATGCGTTCTTTGACGGTGTCATGGTGATGGCGGATGATGCTGACCTGAAAGCAAACCGTTTACGTATGCTTGCACAGCTTCGTGACCTGTTCACTAAAGTTGCGGATATTTCGGTATTACAGCATTAAGTTATAACTTCTTGTAAGTTAAATAAAACCCCGCTATAAATTAGTGGGGTTTTTTTAATATATTTAGAATGCAAAATATCGACGAAATTAGAGAAAGAATTTATTCCTTACTTGGAAAACACCTTATTCGTTTTCAAACAATAGAGATGAGGCTAAAAAGCCTCGTGAAGATGAATAGAACTATTATTTCTAAACCCAATGATCTACCACTGATTATAGAACCATCTGTACAAAATCAAACATTAGGTGGTTTAACTACAAAAGCTTTAAATTCATTGTTTCTCGTGAATCCCTCAGAGGAAGATACGATCATTCCTGAACCTGAAGATGCTCTTCGTCTAGATATGAAAGTATCTTTTAATTTATGTGAACACAGTCATCATAAACTAAATAGCCAACTACAAGAATTTGTTAAAGATCGAAATTTCATAACACATCACTTTCAAGAAAAATATAATTTATCCAATCTCGATGAATCCAAAGCAGCTGTTGATTTTTTATTAACTTTGGAGAAAAAGCATAAGCCTTTTTTAGATCAATTTGATCAATATTTTTTGACGGCTCAAAAAAGCTTAGAGACTCAAATTAATTTTTTAAAATCCAATCTGTTTAAGACACGTTTCCTCTTCCCTGCAGATGAAATTTATAAAGAAATTGAAAGTTTAATCATTAATAATAAAAAAAATGATGGTTGGATTTCACTGACAACCGTAGGCACATCAATTAATAAAAAATTTCCTGATGCTAATCAAAAAATCAAAATGGAATACGGATTTAAAAATCTTAATGATTTAATTCTTAATACAGGGCTATTCTTACTTAAAATCGAACCTACACTTAAAGGTGAAAGAATACTAATTCAGGTAAACAATGGTGAAGCGATATTTGAATTAATTGAAAACTAGTTTTTATAGCCATTTTTCATTCAAATCCCTATACTCAACCTAACAACACTCAACAAGAAAGAATCATATGAAATTTAAAGCTCTTATTTTGACTGGTCTTGCGGGTATTGCCCTTTCAGCGTGTACATCTCAACCGACCGTTCCTCAACTCCAACTGGGCGTATTACAGGAAGTACAGAATCTTGAGGTTTATCCTGAAACGACGAACAACAGCGCAAAACTGACCAAATTCATGGACAAATGCGTGATCGAATTTAGAGGCCAGCTTGAAAGCAGCCGCGTAATTGAACAATGGTCTTTTAAAGGTTTGACCCTGATTGATGCTGGCTCAGCAACTTTCCAGCGCGACAACACCAGCACTGCACAGAAATTTGACCTGCACAGCGAAACCGCTCAAAAGAACTTCCTGGCACTACGTAATCACTTTGCCAAAGAAGCAATCGAACAGTGTAACTAAGCACCCCGCCCTGTATTTACATCAAATATGGGGCAACTTTTCTTTCAAATAGTCTTCCTATCAAATTTATTCTCTACCTATTCTTGAGATCAGCCAGCTTTACTTCCTTCTTTCTCGGATCATTTAAGTGAATCGCACAGAATATTCATTGTTTTTACATTACCTTCCATTACACTGAAAACAGAATTAAGACCGTTATCCCAATCTGCGAGGTCGATCCCTTATGACCCTGAAAAAACGACGATGAAAAAACCAAGATCCTCAGCACCGCATTATTAATGTGTGCGCCTATTTTTATCCAGACTGTTCAAGCCAGTGAAACGCAGCAAGATGCAAAACCGATTGTTCCTTATGGTGATAATCCCAATCTGCTGCATGTATTTGCTTATAAAACCCAACAAGGTGTAATCAATACCGCTGAAAAAGTGGGTGCAGCAGCAGAAAAAGGCATTGCCAAGATCAAGCCGGGTGTGGATCGTGCCTGGGACAATACCAAATCCACCGCAGCCACCACCATTGAAAAAGTAGACCAAGGCGCAACGCAAGTGGCTCAGCAAACCGGTCAGAAAATCCAGCAGACCAAAGATGTCTGGCGCGGTAATCAGCAACAGCAAGTCCCGATTGAGCAGCAGCCTTTAAGCCAATCTTCAACAGCAACGCAAAATGTCACACCGCAGTCACCATCCAGTTCAGGTGGTGCAACCAGTTATGCAGTGGATGATCTCTAAAAAATAGGATATTAAAAAAAGCCCTTTATGGGCTTTTTTTGAGCATGAAGATATTCAAAACTTTCTTTATACTTAGTTAAAATAATGAGAAAAATAAAAATGAAAAAGGTGCTCCTCAGCTTTATAGTCGGTATTCTATTTGGTGTTTCAATCCTGTATATCGTTTTACTGGTTTCTGGTAAAAGGGTTACTTCTCCTACCGAAGTCCATAATGAATTATCCCCTGTCCCAAGCCTTTCTACTTCAAATCGGTATACTCATAAATCTGAAGGTAAAAAAAATTCAGCACATTGGATATCTGGAGGAAGATGAATTTAAATCTACTGAAGGTAATGAGGCAAATCTCTATCAATTACCAGGTATGTGCAAGTTAACGATTGGTCTCTATGGCGAAACTATTTATAGCTATCGCACTGCTTATTTTCACAAAAATCACTTAATTTACATATTTGAAACCGACTATCGAACTTCTTATGGTCAATTCCTTGATAAGAATACACCTGAGTCCAAACGTATTTATCAGGAAATAGTCTTCAATCCAAATTCCCAACTTGTACAAGACGAATTTTCTAAATTATGGTCTAAATACATTAGCCCAGAAAACAAAAAAAA
>NZ_AJXD01000011.1:0-54320 GCF_000264725.1 Acinetobacter sp. HA
AAAACTGAATTGAGTGGTCTAATTAACGGAACCACATCAGTATAGAAAAAGAAATAAAAGTCATTAATTATGATACAAGGATTAAAATAGTGAAAAATAATTTATTAAGTTGTTGATTGTAAATATTTAATTATTTGTATTGAATGGTTTTTTGATGATAAGGATAATGTAAATATATGAAAAATCAAAAAATAAAATTAGTAATTTTTTTATTTTAAAATATTAGATTGTAAATTGTAAGGTTTTGTAAGATTTTAATATTTAATGAAACTATTTTTTATTGAATATAAATAAATTAAAAAACAATAACTTATTTTTAATCTATTTTTTTAATTAAAAATATTGGTAGAAAATTGGTTTTTATAAATTTATCTTTAATTTGCTTTAATTCTAAAATTCGAAAAAATAATTCTTTAGAATATAGTGATCTAAGACAAAAGTGTGCCTTTGTTAAAGAATAATAAAACATATTGTGAAAGTTATCACATTTGTATGTTTTGGCACTAATAATAATAAGATAAGCCTACGGTTAGGTAGCTGCACTCATAATAATAAGAGTTTTGCATTAACCGTTCTTCGAAATAAATATTTATATTCTTTTAAAAGAATGGAGAAAAAAATGAATAAAATAGTTCTAACAGCATTAGCATCAGTTGTACTTGGCTTAGGATCAGCAAGTGTATATGCAGGTGGCCCAGATCGTGGCCCAGGTCCATCTAAACCGACTAAACCACATAAACCAGGCAAGCATGCTTGTGGTGATAAGTGTGATGGAAAAATTAATGTAGTTCTAGATGTCGCTCGACATTGCGACCTAGATATCGTAGATGAAACCTTAACGCTGGCTCAAGCACAAAATGGTACTTGGACAGATACAGGAACATTTAATGTACGTACAAATGCACCATACAGACTGCAAATCTCAGCACCAAATACCTTAACTGGAGCGGGTGGCGCAGTACCGGTACAAGTGAGCACACGTCAAAATGGCGCTTCTGATGCATACAATGGTGGTACTTTAGCTAGTACAGGCAATGCCGATCAGGCATTTAATGTAACTGCAACAGTTGCACAAAATGATTATAACAACGCTGATGCTGGTACTTACCGTGGTACTTATACAGTAGCGGTTCGATTCTAAAAATAAGAAAATCATTCTTATAAAATAGTTACACCGTTAGGAGATGTTTTAAACATCTCCTACTTTAATATAAAAAATTAATAATAATTATATTTAAATATTTGGAGTCAAAGGTGAATATAAAATTAATAGGGTTGCTAATTATGCTCCTCTACAGTGCTTCTTTGTCTGCAGGAATTAAATTTAATCCGATACAATTAAATATCCAAGATTTTAAAAGACAGAAAAGTACTACGGTTAATATCGAAAGTACTGGTCTATCTAAATCTAAAATCTATGAAGTTAATGCATTTAAATGGCAGCAGGATGAAAAAGGAGAAGATGTTCTCGTAGAAGATAGAACTTTATTATTTAATCCAAAAACTTTTGAACTTAAACCAGAAAGTAAGCAGATTGTGCGTATTGGCTTTAGTCAGCCGCCAGAAAACCTGGAAAAACAACAGTCTTGGAGAGTAGTTTTTAAGGAAGTAACACCGGTTGTAGAGGAGTCTGCAATTAACTTTTTATTTAATTTTTCTTTACCACTTTTTGCTGGAAAGGTAGTTCCTCCAAAGCTCAGTGTGGATCTACATAAAATTAATAATGTAGCCTATCTCAATATCATTAATTCAGAAAATTCTTTTGCGAAAATTACTGAAGTTGTTGTGCTCGATAATAAAAATAATGAATTACTGCGACAAGATTTGGCGTTGTATGTGTTAAGCGGTAATAAAATTAAATTTGAATTAGGTGAAATTAAAACTGGGAATATAGCCAAATTAAAAATTAAGTTAGATGAGCAGGCAGGGTATTTAGAGTTTCCAGTAAAAGGGTGATAGTTCTATCTCATAAAAATAAGAAATAGTAAAAGGATCATGCTATGAAAGCCACAAAACTTTTCCTAATGATTGCATGTGGTATGGGAGCGATAAATACAAATGCAGAACTTAGTCAAGAATCAAATCAAATAAAAAGTCCAGAAGTATTTATCGTTAATATATGGATCAATGGTGTGGATTATCACACTGAAACTGTAACATTTTCTGAGAATGGGAAAAGATTTGTTGAATGTGAAGCTTTGTCTGATATTGGAATACGGGTAGAAAAAATTTCACGACACCTAGCTAAGAAAGATTTTTGTTCATTAACACAGCCAGGAATTACAGTCGAGGATGATTATAGTCTTCAGGCGATTAAAATCTTCTTTCCTGCAGATTTTTTCGTAGGAACCGATTATGAGTTGGAAATAGAAGTTCCGGAAAAAGCAAACTTTGGTGGCTTTGTGAACTATAGTCTGTTCTATGGTAAGGATGAAGAAGATCAGGAGTTTAATACGTTCTCAGAGTTTGGAATCTTTAAAGATTATTGGTTGTTTAAAAATGCGTTTCTCTATCGGAATGAACCTGAGGAAACAGAACAAACGTTTTTGCGCGTAAACAGTACCTTAGATATCGATTTTCCGACAAAATTTTTAAAGCTGACTTTCGGTGATACAACCAGTCCTTATAACTTACTAAATAATTCTTTTCGTTTTGGCGGTTTAAGTTTTGGAACTAATTATATTGATCGTCCTGATTTTGTGTATTGGAATATCCCGGCCTTAAATGGTAGCGCCAGCTTACCCTCTACGGTAGATCTTTTTATTAATGGTGTAAGACTTTACCGGGATTCAATCACCCCGGGTAATTACAATTTACCAGCTGGAGGAGTCGTCAATCAGGCAGGTGATGCTCAAATTGTGGTGGAAGATATACTTGGAAATCGTACTGTTCGGAGTTTTCCTGTTTATATTAATAGCCGGTTATTGAAGCCAAGGTTAAATGAATACCATATTTCGTTAGGAAAGCTGCGTTATAACTATGATCTTGTGGATGATGATTATCGTGATTTTTTTAGCAAACTCTATTTTCGCCGAGGAATCACCTCTTCTACAACCTTGGGCCTAGATTTACTTTATAGTGAAGATGTTAGCAATGTGGATGTGTTGTGGACCCAAGGTATCAGTAAGTATTTTCTTTTAGATACTGCCGTATCAGCAAGCAAGGCAGATCGTATAGATGAGCAGGGTTATGCGGCTGCAGTTGGCTTGAGTCGAAGTTCCCAATACTGGTCAGTTGGCTTAAATAGTCGATATTTTACTCAAGAGTATCAATATTTAAATACTGACTTATATGATTCCGAAATCGAGACTTCAAGTATTTTATATTTTAACTTTTCTAATCTTAAAATTATTGATGGTCTAAATTTTAATTTTATTTATCAATCTTATTATAATGAATTTGATGATTCACCCCGAGAAGACCGTAAGTTTTTTGATATTAGAGCGACAAAAGCTCTAACGAGAAACTTATATACGGATTTTGGCTATTATAAAGATTTTAGTGAGGATGGAGATCAAGGATTTCGTATCGCCTTTTATTATAACTGGGGCGAACGAGGGCGGATTTCTCTGGATCATGATACCGCAGATAATGAAACAAGTTTAAGTTATGCCCATCGAACCATGACCCAGAATGGCTTTGATTATGTCGTGGGTGTAAACCGAAGTGATGAAGAAATTAACTACAATGCTTATGGTTTATGGAAAACCAGCGTAGGTAACTTGCAATTATCTCATGATGAATATGAGGATCGCCGTAATTCACAAGTTACATTTGATGGCGCATTAGTTTGGATGGGGAATAAAGTTGCATTGACCAAATATGCCGATAACGCTTTTGCCTTGGTTAATGTGGACCAACATTCAGATATTGATATTTATCGCTCGGCAACACGTGTAGGAAGTACCAATAAACAAGGGTATATGTTTGTTCATAATCTTATTCCTTATATTCATTATGACATTTCTTTTGATCATAACCAGCTGGCAATGGATGAAACTTTTGAACACTCTTCTAAGAAACTGGTGGGCTTAGATCAACGCGGATATCGTCTGGATTTTCCGATTTATAAAACAAAACGGGTTGCTGTCAAACTTAAGGATGCACAGCAAAATTCGCTGGTTGCAGGGTCTGAAGTTCTTGTAGACGGGCTCAGTCAGGAAGCTTCTTTTGTTGATAGCCAGGGTATGGTCTATCTTTATTTATTTAAGGCAGGGGCATATAACCTGAAAATTAAAACTCAAGGCGGAAAGCAATGCCAGGCACAATTTAATCTGAATGAAATACAATTCCAGAATGCGGACAAACATGTTTTTGAAACGGTTTGCGAGTAGGAGAAAACTATAATGAAACAACTCTTGTTATTAATAGCAGTATCCGCGATGAGCACCATGGCATCTGCTCAATATTGTTCAATTGATGGCTTTGCTAATGATGAGCTTCGTTTGCAAAGCTACCAGCGTAGCCAGGCAGCCACGTCTTTTAATATCAGCTGTGATACTGGTTATTCAATTTTATTTAATAGCCAAAATCTGGTTAGTACTGATGGTATGAGTTATGTATCTAATGGCGCCTATAAACTCCGCACTAAGTTAAATTTAAGAGGAGCAAGCGGTAATGCGTGGGGAGTACCACTCCAGCAGAGTGCAGCCCAGCGACAGAAATTTATCGTATCTGTTCAACTGGTAGATAATCCTTTTAATGGTGTTCCAGCAGGTACTTATCGTGATCGGATTTCAGTCGATATTAATTTCTAAATTTGATTTAAATAATTCGGTAGCTAAGAATCGATAAAATGAACTGAAAATATTACAGGAAGCCAAACGGTGAAATTCCATCACGCAAAACAAAAATTAATGGAGATGGATTTAAAAGGTTGCGTAGTATTAAATCATCTTTCGCATTCTGGACGTGTGGCTGCTTTTTTCAAAATTATCAGCCGGCTTGGCAATGGTGTATTCTGGTACGTGATGATCATCACTACCTGGGCGCTACAAGGTTTATTATATAGCCTACAAATGCTGTATTTAATTCTGGGAAGTACTGTTGGTACGGCAATCTACAAAGTATTAAAAACTAAAACTGTACGCCCCCGACCTTATCAGGTGCATCAGCTTATTCGTCTCGGTGACCATCCTCTAGACTATTACAGTTTTCCCTCAGGACATACCTTGCATGCCGTCATGGCAACGACGATGTTAGGTTATGCAGTTCCAGTTCTACTGATTTTAATGCTGCCTTTTACTGTGTTAGTCGCAGCCTCACGAATGATACTCGGTCTGCATTATCCGAGTGATGTAGCAATGGGGGCTGTCATCGGTATAACTGTGGCGGTAAGTTTTATATCTCTGGCACCGCTCTTGAACATTGTGTTGTAAAAATATAGCTCTGGAACCGCTAAACACTCGCAGATTCTGCCAGATTTGCTAAAGTACCACATCGAAGCAAATGGCTATTAGGAATAGATATGGGTTTACGTTGGACTGATACTCTTGATATCGCAATTGAACTGTATGAAGCACACCCAGACGTGGATCCGCAATGGATTCGTTTTACTGATTTGCATGCATGGGTTTGTGCACTTCCAGACTTTGAAGATAATCCTGAAAAATCAACTGAAGGCCTGCTTGAAGCCATTCAAATGGCATGGATTGACGAGGCACGCTAAGACCTCATCCAAAAAAGCGATTTTTTTACAGAGTAAAAGCAGAAAATTGCGGATTATCTCGGTATAATGCGCCAAATTTTCATGTCAACCATTGACTAAAGGAGCCAATCATGGCTATTGAACGTACATTATCTATCGTTAAACCAGATGCAGTTGCTAAAAACGTAATCGGTGAAATCTTTGCTCGTTTCGAAAAAGCGGGTCTTAAAATTGTTGCGACTAAAATGAAGCACCTGACTCAAGCTGAAGCTGAAGGCTTCTACGCTGAGCACAAAGAACGTGGTTTCTTTGGTGACCTAGTTGCATTCATGACTTCTGGTCCAGTTGTTGTTTCAGTTCTTGAAGGTGAAAACGCAGTTCTTGCTCACCGTGAAATTCTTGGCGCGACTAACCCTAAAGAAGCTGCTCCTGGTACTATCCGTGCAGATTTCGCTGTAAGCATCGACGAAAATGCTGCTCACGGTTCTGACTCTGTAGCATCTGCTGACCGTGAAGTTAACTACTTCTTCGCTCAAACTGAGATTGCTCCACGTACTCGTTAATTCGCAGTATTCAAGCCAGATAAGTGTTATTATACTTATCTGGTTTTTTTATTCCCTGAATAATTCTTTGCTCAGATATTGAGCTTCTCCTTTCATCTTTAGACATGGTTTAGGTAATACACATGAGTACTGAAGCAGTCGCTGTATCAGCAGTTTCTGATGCACAGCAACACACTCCATCCGCTCCAGCACAGCAAAAGGCTGTCGAGAAAGTGAACTTACTTGGCATGTCACGTCCGCAAATGGAAAAATTCTTCGAAGATATGGGTGAGAAGAAGTTTCGTGCCGGGCAGGTGATGAAGTGGATTCACCAATTTTTTGTGACTGATTTTGCTGAGATGACCAATATCTCAGGCAAGTTGCGTGAAAAGCTGGAAAAAATTTGTGAAATTAAAGCGCCAGAAGTGGTGCATAAAAATTATTCTAAAGACGGTACGCGTAAATGGGTGTTCCGTGTCGGTGATGGTGAAGGTTCACTGGTTGAAACTGTCCTCATTCCAGCAGAAGATAAAACTGGCTCACGTAAGACCTTGTGTATTTCTTCACAGGTGGGCTGTGCACTGGACTGTTCATTCTGTTCAACGGGTAAACAGGGTTTCCAGCGTGATTTAAGCCAGGCTGAAATTATCGGCCAGTTATGGATGGCAAACTATTCCTATATGGAAGATGTGCCTGTGGCAGAGCGTGAGCGTTCAGTGACGAATGTCGTCATGATGGGGATGGGCGAACCGTTATTGAATTATGATGCTGTACTCAGTTCAATGCGTATCATGCTGGATGACTTTGCCTACGGTATGTCAAAACGCCGTGTGACACTATCAACATCAGGTGTGGTGCCTAAAATTGATCAACTTGCACAAGACATTGATGTCGCTCTGGCGATTTCATTGCATGCACCTAATGATGAACTGCGTAATGAACTCGTGCCAATCAATAAAAAATATCCGCTTGAGCACCTTATTGCAGCATGTCAGCGCTATATCACTAAAGATGGCAATGAAAGCGCACGTAAACATGTGACTATTGAATATGTCATGCTGGACGGCGTGAATGACAAACCAGAACATGCCCAGCAGATGATTAAATTGTTGAAGAATTTGCCAAGCAAAATTAACCTGATTCCATTTAATCCGTTCCCGCATGCGCCTTATGGCCGTTCAAGCCGTAACCGTATTATTTCTTTCCAAAAAACTTTGTCTGATGCAGGTTTTGTGTGTACGATTCGTCAGACACGTGGTGATGATATTGATGCTGCGTGTGGTCAATTAGTGGGACAAGTTGCTGACCGTACTCGCCGTGCGGAACAATGGAAGAAGAAAATCGCGCAGTCCAATGAGATTATGCGCTCACAAGGATAACAAGAGGTCACCAATTGAGAAATCTGACATCTAAAATTGCTTTTATTTCAACAGTATGTGTTTCTATTGCTCTATCTGGCTGTCAAACGGCAGAAGTGGGTAAAAAGGATCCTAAAAAAGCGACCCAGGTGCGTACTCAATTGGCGGTTGAATATCTGAAGACTGGTGATCTGGATTCAGCGAAAAGAGCGCTAGATGAGGCGCTTAAAATTAATTCACGTGATGCTCAAGCCAATATGATGATGGGTGTTTTGTTACAGCAGGAAGGTAGTAGGCTGAACTTGGATCGTGCCGAAACTTACTTTAAGCGCGCGATTTCAGCCGAACCTAAAAATGCACAGGCACGTAACAATTATGGCACCTATTTGTATCAGCTTGAACGTTATAATGATGCAATTGAACAGTTTGCAATTGCAGGCGCGACACTGGGCTATGACCAGC
The DNA here is from genome assembly GCF_000264725.1 of Acinetobacter sp. HA. NCBI lineage: Bacteria > Pseudomonadati > Pseudomonadota > Gammaproteobacteria > Moraxellales > Moraxellaceae > Acinetobacter > Acinetobacter sp. HA. Next base: position 8,010 of record NZ_AJXD01000011.1, read on the forward strand.
GTTATCTTGCGCTTGAAAATATGGGGCGGATCTACCTGAAGCAGGGTGATCTGGTGAATGCTGAAAAATCATTCAAACAGGCCCTGCAAGCCAATCGCGATTCTTACATTTCAATGTTAGAGTTGGCAGAGATTTTTTATCTGAATCAGCAGTTCCCGGCGGCGTCGAATATGTATCAACAATTTGCACGTTCAGTGGGACAGAAAAACCAGAGTGCTCGTGCGCTCTGGATCGGCATTCGTACTGCGCGTGCCGAGGGTGATCAAATGGGCATGCAAGTATTGGTCAATCAATTGCGTGCATTATTCCCTGAAAGCCCGGAATACCAACGTTATTTGCAATTACAGTACACTACTGAGGCCGTATGGAAGTAAATCCTAATTCACCATCGAATAATTCGAGCGTAGCGCCAAACGCGTTAGGAAATGTTCAACGTCCAGGTGAGTACTTGCGCCAGATTCGTATCAACCAAAAACTTGAGCTGGAAGATGTTGAAAGTGAACTGAATATTCCAGTCAAAACTTTGACTGCACTGGAACAGGATGATTATAAAGCTTTACCGGAAGCGACCTTTATCAAGGGTTATTATCGTACTTATGCGAAGTTCTTAGGCGTCGATGCATCGAATATCATTCAACGTTTTGATGAGATTTATGCTAATGATACCGGTCTGTTGCCGAATCATGCCTTGAACAACTCCCCAATCAAGATTATGGGTAAATTACCAGGCTCTAATCGTGACCGTAACCGTAAATGGTTAAAACGCGGTTTAATCGCATTAGTGGCGTTAGCAGTTTTAGGTGTATTGGTAACGATAATCCAAAACTGGTCAGGCAATAGTAGCGCTGAAGTAGAACCGGAAGTAATGACTCAGGCATCAGATGTTGAAATCATTAATATGGATTCCAATGCAGCAGTATCTGGTGATCAGCTAAAACTTGAATTTAGCCGTCCTACTTCAGTCCATATTGTTGACTCAACTGGTAAAGTGCTTGCTACTGGTCGTCAATCATCAACATTGGATTTAAATGGTGAAACCCCATTTCAGATCCGTCTTGATGATGCAACCGCTGTGGCCATGACCCTGAATAACGAAAATATTTCATTGTCACCATATACTGTAAACGGAAAAGCAGAATTCCGTTTATCACGTTAATGGCAAGAGAGTAGAAACAAATCATGATTGTGAATCCGATTCAACGCCGTCCAACCCGCAAGATTCGTGTTGGTTCTGTTTATGTCGGTGGTGATGCGCCTATCAGCATCCAGAGTATGACCAATACCGAAACCTGTGATGTAGCCGCAACGGTCGCACAGATCCAGCGCTGCGTCGATGCGGGTGCTGATATCATGCGTGTTTCTGTACCAAGTATGGAAGCAGCGGCAGCGTTTGGGGAAATCCGTAAACAGGTGAGTGTGCCATTGGTTGCAGACATTCACTTCGACTACAAAATTGCCCTAGCAGTAGCTGACTTGGGCGCAGACTGTCTGCGTATTAACCCAGGTAACATCGGTTCAGAAGCCAAGATTCGTGAAGTCGTGGCAGCTGCGCGTCATAACGATATCTCGATGCGTATTGGTGTCAATGCTGGTTCATTAGAAAAAGACATCCAGAAAAAATATGGCGAGCCGACAGGCGAAGCACTGCTTGAATCGGCGATGCGTCATATCGATATTTTAGACCGTTTAGATTTCCATGAATTTAAAATATCGGTAAAAGCATCAAATGTGTTCCTGACCATGGATGCTTATCGCCTGCTCTCTAAACAGATTGATAACCCGCTGCACTTGGGTGTGACTGAGGCGGGCATTTACCGTACAGGTTCGGTGAAGTCTGCAATCGCCCTTGGTGGTCTGTTGATGGAAGGCATTGGTGACACCATGCGTATTTCATTGGCAGCAGAACCTGAAGAAGAAGTGAAAATTGGTTTTGATATTTTAAAATCGCTGGGTTTACGTTCTAACGGGATTAACTTCATTGCCTGCCCGAGCTGCTCACGTCAGGAATTTAACGTAATTAAAGTGATGCAATCGCTTGAAGAACGTTTGGAAGATATTCGTACACCAATGGATGTCTCGGTGATTGGCTGTAAAGTAAATGGTCCGGGTGAAGCTAAGGAAGCCGACATTGGTGTAGTAGGTGCAAGTCCACGTTCGCTGGTGTATCGTAATGGCGAAAAGAGCCATTTAATTGATACCAATCAACTGGTTGATGAAATCGAAGCTATGGTTCGTCAACGTGTTTCCGAGCTTGAAGAAGCTAAATCTAAAGAAATTATTCGTACAAGTTTTCCTGAGTAGATCATGAGTTCAATCGTCGCAATCAAAGGTTTTAATGACATTCTCCCAACGCAAACCCCAGCTTGGAGACGTCTTGAACAGCATTTATCGGGCCTAATGGATGCCTATGGCTATCAACAAATTCGTTTGCCAATCGTTGAACAGACCAATCTGTTCAAACGTTCAATCGGTGATGCAACGGATATCGTTGAAAAAGAAATGTACACTTTTCTGGACAAAGGCAATCCACCGGAGTCTTTGACGCTGCGCCCTGAGGGTACAGCAGGTTGCGTACGTGCCATGCTTGAGCATAACCTGCTGCGTGGTGCGACCCCGAAAGTGTGGTATGTCGGACCTATGTTCCGTTATGAAAAACCACAAAAAGGCCGTTACCGTCAGTTCCACCAGTTTGGTGTGGAAACTTTTGGTGTAGCAACGCCAGATCAAGATGCTGAATTGATTTTAATGACAGCGCGTTTATGGAAACGTATGGGTGTTGCCGATAAAGTCCAGCTTGAACTCAACACTTTGGGTGAGTCGGATGAACGTGCGGCATACCGCGCGGCATTGGTTGAATTCTTGGAAGCGCATAAAACCGATCTGGATGAAGATTCTCAGCGTCGTTTGACCACGAATCCATTACGTATCCTGGATTCTAAAGATGCCAAAACTCAGTCTATTTTAGAAAATGCACCTAAACTGCATGACTTTATGGGTGAAGAAACACTGGCGCACTTTAACCAGTTACAACAGTATTTGACTGATGCAGGCATCAGCTTTGTCATCAACCAGAAACTGGTACGTGGTCTGGATTACTACAACAAAACCGTATTTGAATGGACCACAACACATTTAGGTTCACAAGGTACAGTCTGTGCCGGCGGTCGTTATGACGGTCTGGTGGGTCAGTTAAAAGGTAAGGCGGACCAGTCTGTACCTGCGGTTGGTTTTGCGATGGGGATGGAGCGCTTACTGCTTTTACTGGAGCAAGTTGAAGACAACACACCTGTACGTGATTGTGAAGTATTTCTGGTGGCAGACCCTGCTTCTCAAGGTCAGGCACTGGTCTTGGCTGAACAGATCCGTGACCAGTTAGAAGCTGCCGGGAGTAGTATTCGCCTGAAAGTTGGCTCACAAGGTTCAATGAAATCGCAAATGAAAAAGGCAGACCAGTCTGGTGCGATCTATGCCGTGATTATGGGTGAACGTGAACTGGAAGCACAGACTTTTACCGTAAAAGAGCTGGCAACGGCAGAGCAATCAGATGTGCCATTTACTGATTTTGTGGCATTCTTCACAACTAAAATTTCTTCAAAATAATCGATAAAACATTAGGAAAGGGGTAATCACATGAGCGCAATTGGTGGTGATGAACAACTTGAAAGTTTGAAATCCTTCACAAAGAAGTATGGTTCTTCAATCATTACCGGGATTCTGGTTGCGCTGATTGCCTTTTTTGGATGGGAATATTGGCAGAAGAAGAACCTGGCGGAGTCGCAGAAGCAAACGGCCAAGGTACAGCAGTTAATGGATGATGCACGTTCTACTCAGGGCGATGCGTTTGCTAAACTGTCTGATACTGCGGACAAGATTGTCAAGGAAGCACCTGACTCAGCGCAGGCGATTCAGACTCAGCTAGTAATGGCAAAACTGGCTTATGACAAAGAAGATTATGCAGCAGCTGAACGTGCACTGAAGAAAGTTGAAAACTCCAAGGTGGATGATGCAGGTCTGGTGCAAGTAGTTAAACTTCGTCTGGCATATGCCCAGCTGGCACAGAAAAAATATGATGCAGCATTGAAAACTTTAGAAGCGGTGAATGAGCCTGCTTTTAAAGCAACTGCGGATGAAGCACGTGGAGATATCTATGTTGCCAAAAATGATATTGAAAATGCCAAGAAAGTGTATCAAAGTGCATGGGATACTTTGGTAGAACGCAAAGAAGAACGTCAGATTTTACAAATTAAACTAGAAAGTGTTGGCGTATTGGTCGATGATCCTGAAATTGAACGCCCGATTATAGATACACAAGTGGAAGAAACTGAATGAATAGAAAATACAAACTCACCTGTGCCTTAACCGTTTTAACCCTTGCTTTGGCAGGTTGTGCGGGGAAAACCATTAAAGTGGAAGAAGCCAAGCCAAATCCACTTCCTAAACTTGCACAGGCAAAATCACTAGTTCCTGTATTTTCTAGCAGTGTTTCTTCTACGGATGAAGCAGATCCATTACGTTTACGCCTCGATGCAGACAACGGTGTGATTTTTGCCATTAATCCAAATGGGGAAATTTCTGCTTATCAGGGCAAGCAACGTCTTTGGCAGAAAAAAGTGTCTAAAGCGGGCTTAAGCGCGGGTGTGGAGGCGGCTTCTGGTCTGGTGATTGCAGGCAATACCAAAGGTCAGCTGTTTGCTTTAGATCAGCAGACGGGTGAACAGCGTTGGGCTGCTCAATTGTCGGGTGCCATTATTGCGCCCTCTTTAGTGCATGCAGACCGTGTGATTACCGTAGCGAATGACGGTATGGTCTTCGCTCATGAAGTCAGTACTGGTAAACAGGTGTGGACTTATAAGCTACCTAATGTACAATTCAGCCTGCGTGGTATAGCGGCACCAGTCGCACTTGACCCACGTCATGTACTGATTGCTTCAGCAAACGGCTATATTTATGCTCTGGATACAGTTACTGGCGTGCCAAAAATGCAGCGCCGTGTAGCGGTATCTGATGGTCGCTCCGATATTCAACGTCTGAATGATATTGATGGTGAACCGGTCGTTGCTGGTCAGTTTGTAGTAACAACCAGCTATCAAGGTCAGGTGACTGTGCTTGATCTGGCTTCACAACAGGTGATCTGGAGTGAAGATGCCAGCAGTATCCAGCGTCCAGAAGTTGTAGGTAATGGTGTCTTTGTAGCTCAGACTGATGGTAAAATCACCGCCTATGAAATTACGTCTGGCCAGAAACTCTGGGAAAATGACCAGCTGTTAAACCGTCAGCTGAGCAACCCGGTCATGCTGGGTACAGACCTTGTAGTCGGTGACCTGGACGGTGTATTACACCTGATTGATCCGTCTACTGGACAGATTGTTGGTCGTTCCAAGACTTCTGGTGAAGTTCGCACACTGCGTGTGATCGACAACCAGCTCTATGTGTCGACACGCAAGGGTGCTTACAGTATCTGGCAGAATCGTTAATTTTTCTGTGGCTTATGCTAAAATAAGCCAACCGTATTTTTTACGCGGGGTGATTGAATGTTCAATGCCCCGTGTTTTTATTTATTTTAGGCTTTAATCCTATTCCCATTTTCTTCCAGAACTTTCTGATGTTCAGGCCATTTTTAGACAGCCTGATATTGAATAAAGGTTAATCTATGAAACCCGTAATTGCGCTCATTGGTCGTCCGAACGTCGGAAAATCAACTCTGTTCAACCAGATAACCAAGAGCCGTGACGCATTGGTGGCAGACTTTGCAGGTCTGACACGCGACCGTAAGTATGGTGATGCTGTCTATCAAAATAAATCCTTCATTGTCGTTGATACTGGCGGTATCGGTGAGAACGAAGGTGGGATCGACTCTTACATGGCAGAGCAGTCTAAAACTGCAATCCATGAAGCAGATATGATTATCTTTGTGGTCGATGCACGTGCCGGATTGTTGGCATCTGATGAACAGATTGCCCGTGAGCTGCGTACTTTGGGTAAAAAAGTCTTCCTCGTTGCGAACAAGGTAGATGGAGTACACGCAGAAGCTGCTTTAGTTGAGTTCTATAAACTTGGCATGGGCGAGCCGATGCAAGTGGCGGCGAGTCATGGTCGTGGTGTACAGCAGATGCTTGAAGAAGTACTTGCAGATGTGCCTGAAGATGAGTCTGAAGCTGAACACGATAAAAATACCGGTTTGCGTCTCGCGATTATTGGTCGTCCGAACGTTGGTAAATCAACCTTGGTCAACCGTTTACTGGGTGAAGAGCGTGTGGTTGCATTTGACCAGCCCGGTACAACACGCGACTCGATTTACATTCCATTTGAACGTGATGGCCGTAAATACACTTTGATCGATACCGCAGGTGTACGTCGTAAAGGTAAAGTTGATGAGATGATTGAGAAATTCTCAATCGTGAAAACTTTGCAGGCGATGAAAGATGCGCACGTGGTTGTCGTAGTTGTTGATGCACGTGAAGGGATTGTAGAGCAGGACTTGCACTTGATCGGTTATGCGATTGAAGCAGGTCGTGCCATGGTGATTGCGATCAATAAATGGGACAATATGTCTGAATATGATCGTAAACAGTGTAAGCTGGATGTGGAGCGTCGTTTTGACTTCATTCCATGGGCGAAGATTCACTTGATCTCTGCATTACATGGTACCGGTGTCGGTGAGCTTTATCCTTCGATCCACCGTGCCTATGATTCTTCACACTTGAAAGTCTCTCCTGCAAAAATCACCCAGATTCTGCAAGATGCGACTGAAGCACACCAGCCGCCAACTGTTCAAGGCCGTCGTATCAAAATGCGTTATGCGCACATTGGCGGTCAGAACCCACCGACTATTGTTATTCATGGTAACAAGGTCGATAAAACCCCTGCAGATTACCGTCGTTACCTGGAAAATGTGTTCCGCAAAGTTTATAAACTTGAAGGTACACCAGTAAGAATTGAATTCAAGACGTCTGAAAACCCGTTCGAAGGTCGCAAGTCGCAAATTGATGAACGTACTGCAGCACGTAAGCGTCGTTATGTTCAGAAATTCAAGAAAGCTGAGAAGAAATTCAAACGCGGTTAATCTGTATTTGAATAAAGTAAAAAGCCTGCAATAGCAGGCTTTTTTGTGTTTTTACCAGAGAGGTCTGAACTGTTTTATAATTCACTTGAGCAATAAAGGACCATTTAATGCGTCAGATTCGAATTAATTTACATAAACTGCCGATTCAAGCCACATCTGATGGACTAACGCGTCAAGCGTATCTCCAGCAACGTAAACAACACATCGTTCAATTGCGAAATCAGTATTTATCCAGTGCTTTGAATTTCTTAATTTGCGATCATGATCTTGCACGTGCAGAGCATGGCAAACCCTATCTCAAAGACCACTCAAATATTGCCTTTAACCATAGCCATAGCCAAAATTTTTATGCACTTGCCATGAGCCAAACAGTCAAAGAAATTGGGGTGGATGTTGAAGAATTAAGCCGTAAAGTTCGTTTTGATGCATTGGCACGGCATGCCTTTCACCCTGAAGAATACGCGAGCTGGCAACAGCTGGACTGTGATCCTGAATACTGGTTTAAGGTCTGGACCACCAAAGAAGCAGTATTAAAAGCACATGGTATGGGTATTCGTATGAACTTAAGTGAGCTCAATACTAAAGTACATCCACAGCAGCAGGGTGGCCTGTGTCAGCATGCGCAGCTTGGGGTCTTTGGATTTCAAAACTATGTATTTGGTGATTGTGTGCTCAGCGTGGCATGGCAGGCTGAGCAGTCCTGTCGTGGCTTCAGTTTTCCACAGATTCAGATTTACCAGTATCCGGTAGCATAAACAGGGGGATATAAGAATCAGGGTTTTCGGGCAATTAGCAAATTACTCATGCGGTTCACAAACTGCGGACTGAAACGTGACAAATGGTATAAGAACTGGCTTTTAAAGCCGACTGGCTGATGGGTAGGAACCAGTAAATTGTCCTTGCGCTGTACCAGTTTTAAAATATCCTGAGCGACATCTTCTGCACTCAAATGCACGCCCATTTTCTTGATGCTTTCTGCCTGCATATCCTGAACCATTGCAGTGCGCACAAAAAGTGGCATTACATCCATGACCCGGATGCCATGCTTGTGCCATTCAATATCCAGGCTTTCTGTCAGTCCTCGTACGGCAAATTTACTGGTCGCATAAGAAGCGAGGTCAGCTTGACCATAGATCGCGGAAGCAGAGGAAAGGTTAATGACCCGGGCAAAAGCAGCACGCTCCAGAAAGGGAAAGGCTGCATGACAGCCATTGATCACACCCTTGATATTAATATCGACCGTACGGTGGTGTGCTTCAATGGGGGACTTTTCAAAATTTCCTGAATAGAGAATGCCGGCATTATTCACCAGAATATTGATCTTGCCTGCCCAGGCTTCAAAATCCTGTAAAGCGGTTTGCCAGGACTCATAACTGGCAACATCCAGATAGCCAGCGTGCGCATTCGGGCCTAGCTGCTCAGCCAGTTGTTCGGCAAGGCTAATATTCAGATCGTAAATACCGACCTTGTAATTCTCGCGGCAAAATAGGCTGGCAACAGCAGCACCGATTCCTTGTGCTGCCCCGCTAATAAAGATACTGTGCATTGAGCTCACCTCCATGTTGATTGTTTTTAGAGCATAGCAAACATTGAGCAAAAGATATTTTCTTGTCCGATAAAATAAAGAGGTTTAAAGGTGGAACAATTACTGAGCATCATGCGAGAATTACGTGAAAAATGTCCGTGGGATCAACAGCAGACGCCTGAATCATTAACGCGTTATGCGATTGAAGAGGCGTATGAAGTTGAAGCGGCTGTTCGTTCCGGTAAGACTGAAGATGTACGTGATGAGCTTGGTGACCTGTTATTACAAGTGGTTTTTCAGTCGCAGATGTACAGTGAGCAAGGTGCTTTTAATTTTCAGGATGTAGTGCAGGCGATTAGCGATAAATTAATCCGCCGTCATCCACATGTATTTCAGGCTGAACAGTTTTCCAAACTCAGCCCTGAAGATGTGGCTGTATTGTGGAAAAAGATTAAGGCACAAGAAAAACAGGGTAAGCCCCGTTTCCGTCTGGATGATGTGAAACATGCACCGGCACTCGTACAGGCAGACGAAATCCAGAAAAATGTGGCAAAAATTGGTTTTGATTTTCCTGATGTGGATGGTGCATTCGGTAAGCTTGAAGAAGAGTTAGGTGAATTTAAAGAGGCAATGGTAGGACAGAAATCCGACGAAATTCTGGAAGAATTTGGTGATTGCTTATTCTCTCTGGTCAATGTTGGTCGTAAACTTGGAATTTCGAGTGAGATGGCACTATTAGGTACTATCCATAAATTCCGTACTCGATTTGCCTTGATGGAACATCAGGCAGTACAACAGAATCTGAATATAGAAGACCTGTCACTGACTGAACTGGATCAGTTGTGGGAACAGGCGAAACAAGAATTAAAACAACGGGTCACGCATGAAAATAATAAAAATTCGGTCAATCAGCAGAGAACTGATTAGTATCATCCTTACAATTTTATCTATACTGTACAGTTCGTTTGCAGCTGCTGCTCAAAATGAAAGTTATGCTGACTGGAAGGCCAAACAGCAACAATATGATGCACGGCTGAAACAACAGCAGAATCAGCCATCCCAAAATCATAGCAATCACTATCTGGCGAAGCCAGAGCTTGCAGCTGTTTCCAGTGCAGACAGGATCCGGCTGAACTCCGCTACGGTCGAGCAGTTGCAGCAGCTGCATGGCATTGGTCAGAAGAAAGCAGAAGCAATTATTGAATATCGCAACACGCATGGCAAGTTTAAACGTGTTGAAGATATTCAGTTGGTCAAGGGGATTGGTCCCGCACTATTTGCTAAAAATCAAGCTCGACTGGCGCTGTAAATCATCTAAATTTAAAGTGAATCCTCTATCATTGCTGGATACAGGATTGACATAATCAAATTGCCCTTTAGCCGTGTAAGCGATATGATTAGCGTCATCTTAGAATTTTACGTTCAGACGTAGGAGACAGCGTCTTTTGCAAACTTTGCGCGCGTCAAAATGTGGTTTATCAACCGCTCAATTACCTTCTTATATCCTCGATGTGATTGATGCCTTAAATAAGGCCGGCTATGAAGCTTATATTGTTGGTGGTGGTGTACGAGATCTGATGCTGGGCTTGAATCCCAAGGATTTCGATGCTGTCACTAACGCAACTCCCGCTCAGGTCAAAGAAGTATTCGGGCGACGTTGTCGTATTATCGGGCGTCGTTTTGAGCTGGCTCATGTCTATTCTGGTCGCGAACTGGTAGAAGTCGCGACTTTCCGGGCACCGCCGAAAAAGGCCGTCACTTCGGCGCAGGGCATGATTCTGCGTGACAATAACTGGGGAACTATCGAGCAGGACTTTGCTCGCCGTGATTTCTCGATTAATGCAATGTATTACCAGCCACGTAAAGGTATTGTGCTGGATTTCTGCAATGCAGTAGATGATATTAAACATAAAACACTGCGCCTGCTGGGTGATCCAACACTCCGCTTTGAAGAAGATCCAGTCCGTATGCTGCGTACGTTGCGTTTTGCAGCAAAATTAAATTTCAATATTGATGAAGCGATTCTGGATATTTTTACACCAGAAATGACCCAGCTGCTTCGTGATGTATCTCCGCATCGTCTTTATGATGAGTCACAGAAGCTGTTCACCATGGGGCATCTCAACCGCGTCTTACCAATGCTGATTGATTTCGGGATCTGGCGTCAGCTGTTTGCAGAGATCAAGCCTGAAATCACACCGTTTATTGAACGTGCTGCGACCAATACCGATCAGCGTATTTCGATTGGCAAGACGATTAATCCCGCGTTCTTCTATGCTGTATTGTTATGGAAGCCATTCCTGGAACGTTGTGATTTCTACTTGAGTAAAGGCATTATTCCAGCTGAAGCACGTGCTCAAGCAGGCCTGGATGTGCTGAAGCGTCAAGCAACCCGTACCATCATTCCACGTTTTGCGGAAACCTTTATCCGTGAAGTCTGGGAAATGCAGACCCGGCTGTTGAATCCAAAACCGCAGCAGATTGAAGCGCTGTCTGGTCATGCGCGTTTTCGTGCCGGCTTTGACTTCCTGTTACTCCGCGAAAAATCAGGTGATGAAACGGCACAGGGCATGGGGAGCTGGTGGGATGCTTATCAGCAAATGGGCGGTGACGAAAAAGAACGTGCCATTGCACAGTATAACCGTCAGCGTGCCAAGAGCCGTCGTAAAGCGACTCAGGAAGAGCATCTGGAACAGCGTCTGGCTGTTCAGGAAACCACTGAGATTGAGCCATTAGTCAATGAGCCGGAACCACGTAACCGTCGTACCCGCAAACCTAAGCCAGCAGCAGAGAAACCAGTTTCTCATGCAGCAGCGAGTGCAAGCGGTGAGATTGGTCCGGATCATCCAATTATGAAACGTAAGCGTGTACAGCGTGATTTAAACCAAGTTGTTTTTGGACCGACACAATGACCATTACTTATATTGGCTTAGGCAGTAATCTTGGTGATTCGCGCCAGATTATGGCTGAGGCGGTACAGAAACTGGCAAGCTTGGGAACAGTGAAAATATCCCATTTGTATCAAAGTCCACCGATGGGTCCACAGGATCAGCCAAATTATCATAATGCTGTGGTGCAGTTGATTACCGATCTGGCACCACTCGATTTACTGGATCGTCTACAGGCATTGGAACAGGAAGCGGGTCGGGTACGTTTACGCCACTGGGGTGAACGTACCCTGGATCTGGACCTGCTTATTTACGGTGATGAACGTATTCAGAATGAGCGTTTGACTGTGCCGCATATCGGTGTAATGGAACGTGATTTTGTATTATTGCCGTTGTTGGATCTTGATACTGAATTACAGCTGAATGGACAATCATTAAAAGACCTAGACATCGTAAAACAATCGACCTTGACGGTCCTTGATCGCACGAATTGGGCAAATATTTAATTTTTAGTTATTGGTATGTTCGCGAGAACTTCAATAAGAGAGGAACACCTTCATGATCAGTCTGAGCGACTTAAGACGATTCAAGGCGGACGGCCGTAAATTCTCCTGCCTGACCTGCTACGATGCCAGCATGGCCAAAGCCATGGAAATTGCCGAAGTAGATACGATTCTGATCGGGGATTCCCTGGGTATGACCATTCAGGGGCATGATTCTACTTTGCCAGTGACTGTAGCCGATATGGCATATCACACCGCTGCAGTGCGCCGTGCAAATCAGCATGCCTTTATCCTGACTGATCTGCCATTTATGAGTTATGCAACATTGAATGATGCCTTGCAAAGTGCCCGTACCGTGATGCAGGCGGGTGCTCAGATGGTCAAGCTGGAAGGTGGAGCATGGCTGGCTGAAACCGTACAGGTCATGACGCGTAACGGTATTCCAGTTTGTGTACACCTAGGTTTGACACCACAATCAGTGAATGTATTTGGTGGTTATAAATTACAGGCACGTAACCGTGCAGCGGCAGATCAGCTGCTTGCTGACTGTAAGGCTGTGGTTGAAGCCGGTGCTGCCTTGTTATTGCTTGAATGTGTGCCTGCACAACTTGGCAAAGAAGTGGCTGAGTTATTCCCGGAGATTCCAGTGATTGGTATTGGTGCGGGTGTAGATACGGATGGTCAGGTGCTTGTAGTGCAAGACATGCTGGGCCTGAACTTTGGTCATACAGCTAAATTTGTACGTAACTTTATGAAAGAACAATTAGGTGCCAATGCAATCCTGGATGCATTCAAGGCCTATCATGCTGCTGTACTAGACGGCTCATTCCCTGCACCTGAACATACATTCCAAGTTGAGTTATAAGATGAAAACAGAAACTACCATCCAGGGTTTGGCGGCCTCATTAAATCCGGCTCGTTCAGCACGTAAAATTATTGGCTTCGTACCCACCATGGGGAATCTGCATCAAGGTCACTTAAATCTGGTACGTGAAGCCCGCAAGTTATGTGATGTAGTCGTGGTCAGCATCTTCGTGAATCCGATTCAGTTTGGGCCAAACGAAGATTTTGATAATTATCCACGTACCTTGGAGCAGGATCAGCAGTTATTGGCTGAAGTAGGCTGTGACATCGTCTTTACTCCAAGTGTGGAACAGATGTATGGCAACAAGCCGCGTCTGACCAATATCAGTGTTTCGGATATCACTAATGACCTGTGTGGTTTACAGCGTCCGGGGCATTTCGATGGCGTAGCAGTTGTCGTGACAAAATTGTTTAACATGGTTCAGCCAAATTATGCTTTCTTTGGTGAAAAAGATTATCAGCAGCTGGCAGTGATTCGCCAGTTTGTGCAAGACCTGAATATTCCACTGGAAGTAATTGGGGTGCCGATAGCGCGCGCTGAAGATGGTTTGGCACTGAGTTCACGGAACGGTTATCTGACCGAGCAGGAACGCCAGACTGCACCAGTGATCTACCGCAGCTTAAAAGCAGCGGAACAGCAGCTGCATGAAGGTATAGTGTTAGATACTGTGTTGACTGGTATTCGCCAGACCCTCACAGAGGCTGGTTTTGTGGTAGATTATATTGAGGCACGTACGCCAGAATTGCAAAAGATTGATGAATTTAATCAGGATCTTGTGTTATTCATTGCGGCGAAATTAGGTAAAACACGTTTGATCGACAATCTGCAGGTAAAATATTCTGCACGTCATTAATAGGGTAGCAGGGCATGAAGCGCATCTTAATTGTGACAGGCCAATCTGGTTCAGGTAAGTCATCTGCCTTGCAGGTGCTGGAAGACCTGGGTTACTACTGTATTGATAACCTGCCGCTGGCACTGCTTCCTGAAATTGTCGCGAAACTGGATCAGGAAAATAATCTGGAACAGTTGGCATTAGGGGTGGATGTTCGTAGTACGCGGGCGGATCTGCAAGAATTTGATCATGTGTTTGAACAGCTGCAACAGCATGGCACAGTCGATGTTATTTATCTGACTACGCAGGATCAGGAGCTGATTGCACGTTTTAGTGCTTCACGCCGTCCGCATCCGCTGGCTGCACGTTTCAAGAGCTTGAATGAGTGTATTCAGGAAGAAAAATTACTTTTGCTTCCGATCCAGTTGCGCTCAACGGTACATATCGATACTTCTGACAAAAGTGTACATGACCTGAAGCATACCCTGCTGCATAAGCTCGGTCAGACTGATAACCTAATTCTGATTTTACAGTCCTTTGGTTATAAGCATGGTATTCCATTGGATGCTGATTATGTCTTTGATGTGCGTCATCTGCCTAACCCGCACTGGGATTTGGAACTACGTAAATTTTCCGGACTGGATCAGCCTGTGCAGACTTTCCTAGAAAAGAGTGAGCAGGTAGAAGACATGTTCCAGGACATTTACCACTTTTTGGAAAAATGGCTACCGGCTTTTGCTGAAGGGCACCGTCACTACATCACAGTTTCTGTGGGTTGTACCGGTGGTCAGCATCGTTCTGTTTATATTGTGGATAGACTAAAAAAAGCGCTTGAGGCAAAATGGTCTGTTCAAGTCCTCCACCGAGAAATGAAGCACTGGTCATGATTGATACGACGGTTGACGTAATTAACAAATTGGGTTTACATGCGCGGGCATCGGGTAAGCTCATTGAAGTCACCACCAAATTTCGTTCCAATATTCAGATTGGAAAGGGTGACAAGCTCGTCGATGCAAAAAATATCATGTCCTTGCTCATGCTAGGAGCGGGCAAAGGCACAACATTACGCTTGGTACTTGAAGGAGCAGATGAAGAAAAAGCTTTATCTGAAATTCAGGCACTGTTTGCGGCAAAATTTTATGAGGCAGATTAATCGTGGCACGTCGACCGAGCAGTTTAACTGAAGAAGATTTCGAATCTTTAGAGGGACGCGCAAGTAAAACCGAACAGAAAAAAGCAGTTCAGCGTATGGCTGCTTTAGGCGCACAGTTGGCAGAACTAAGTGCGAAACAAATCAAGAACCTTCCTGTTGAAGAGCGTTTGATTGAAGCCTTGCTGGATGTTCAGCAAATTAGTTCACATGAAGCACGTCGTCGCCAATTCTCACGTATTGGCAAATTACTACGTAACGAAAATGAAACCGTAATTCTGTCCTATCTGACCCCAAAACAGGGTTTGAAAAAGACAGCACAATTACAGCGTTGGGTTGACCGTATTGTCAAAGATGGTGATCCGGCGATTAACGAATTTACCAAAACCTATAATGCAACAGAACGTCATACCTTACGTCAGCATTATTTGCGTGTACATCGTGATCTAAAAAATCAGGCATCTGAAGAAGAGGTTGCAGCATCAAAGCTGAAACTGTTCAACTATGTACAGCAAGTAGCATTGATTTCAGATAATTGATTTCGTGTCGATAGAGAAGGCGATCCTAGAAGGTCGCTTTTTTTATATCCGTATTTTACCAGACGGAAAATTATATAAGATTCATGATCTGGAATTATGAACCCAAGCATAACTTTTAAAGAAACAATTTATAAGAATTGTAGTGGCTGCTTACAATTAACAGTAAGGAAATCTCAGTCATTAACAAAAAAAATTGGTACTTTATGCCAGTTTTATTGTGCTTAATTAACAAAAATTAGACATATCAAAGAATTAACTAAATTACATGGTTAGTTAGAAGATTAATCATTTGAGCATTATGAAGCAAACAATAGGATATTTACTCGTAAAAGATTAGTTTTTGAAGAAATTCTTAATAATATTAATCTAAAGAATTTATTTTGGTGCTATTATTTTAAATTAAATTAATTATCTATAGGCCTGGCACTAGTATTTAGTTTAGGTGCATGTTACAAGTGGTGATGAAAAAATAGACATTTCAGTGACATTATCAGGGTTGTTTATAGGTTTACAAATAACGGTTAATGTCAAATTTGTTTTACATTTTTTAAAGAAAAAGTGAACGTATACGTAGTTAAATGTAATGAAATCAATTAATCTAGATGTTAGGAAATGTTGTTGAGACTGTTTAGATTCTTTGTTATTGATTGTATAAAATTGGTCGAATAAATAAACATAACCATGAGAGGCAGAGATGAAGCTTAACCTTCTGGAGATAGGTCAAAATACTGAACAGCTAAGCTCATGCCGCCTGTCTCTTATTTTGGGCGTAAATACTTCCAATAACCTAATTAATACATTTGCTCGAGTTGCACGTCGGCTACTCAAGACTGAAAAATGTTTACTGGGTTTTCATAAAGAACCTTATATCTGGTATTCCACTGCTTCAGAATTTTGGGGGTTTGAAACGCCGCCCGAATTAAATCTGCTCAATTATCTTAAAAATGATGACTGTCTGGATCGTACGCATCCTGCCTATACAGAAATGTCAGAATATATTCGTAGTCTTGGCGTAGAGCATAAGCGCCTGATCTCCTTTAATCTGAAAGCCAGTGATACCCATTCAATTGGTCATGTGGTATTTTTTGATCAGGAAGAAGAGGGCTTTGATCAAGAAGATATTCGTCTGGTGCAGGAGTTTGCCGATGGGCTGGTCGGACGGATTCGCTTGCATGAAGACTATAATGAACTGAAGGAAATGTACGAGCAGCAATGCGCCATGAACTTCAGTAAGACGAAATTTTTCCAGATTATTGCTCATGACCTGCGTGCACCCTTTCATGGTTTACTTGGATTCTCGGAAGTATTGGCTGAAGAACGTCATACACTGGATGATTCAAGTGTTCAGAATATTGCCGATTATATCTGTGAAAATGCCAAGTCAACTTATAACTTGCTGGAAAGCCTGCTGACTTGGGCGATGGCTGAAGGGGGACGTTTCGTTTACCATCCGATCAACTTTGAGCTAAAACAGTCCAGCAAAATTGTTTGCGATGTACTCAAAAGCTTAGCATTAAATAAAAAAATCGACCTGATTGACCGCATTCCTGAAGGAGTGAAAGTCAATGCTGATATCAACATGATTACTTCAGTGCTGCAAAACCTGGTCTCCAATGCACTGAAATTTACCCCAACCGATCAGCAAGGTCAGGTCATTTTGACTGCTGAAGCTGAAGACGAACTGGTCAGAATCAGCGTGCAGGATACCGGTCTGGGCATGACTGAAGAGCAGATGCAAAATCTGTTTAAGCCAAATCTGACAGTAAGTGTGAAAGGCACAGATAACGAAAAAGGCGCGGGTCTTGGTCTAGTATTGTGTAAGCGATTTGTCGATCTGAATCATGGTCAAATTTATGTGGACTCTAAAGAAGGTCAGGGTACGACCTTTAGTGTATTGTTGCCAAAAGCCACCAATGAACATCAGGCACTGGCACTTGCTGAACCGGCAGGTGCATTAAAAGAAAAAAATTAATTTCCGTCCAAGGCATTCACAGCGCTGCCAGTCACCTGTTATAACTAGAAAAAATCTTGCAGGTGACAAGGACTGGAAATGAACGACGTACAATTGCAGAAAACTTTAAGGGCAAGCCAATATGCCGAGCAGGTATTGTCCAGACACGCTGCCTTGCTGCAGCAGGACTATGCAGTTGACCATTTTCAGCATGCTTTAAGTACTGAACAAATCAAGCAATCTGTCACAGATACCCTTACCAATATTAGTGATGAAGACAAATGGATGAGTACGTTACGTACTCTGCGTGCTCGCCTGATGTTTCGCTGGATCTGGCAGGATGCCAATCAACTTACTAATGTCATTACTCTCACTCGTGAACTTTCTGATTTTGCCGATGCCGCCATTTGTGCCGCCAAAGATTTTGCCCGTATTCCCTTGGTTGCAAAGTATGGCCAGCCGATTGGCTACAATGGAAAGGTGCAAGACTTAATTGTAATTGCTATGGGTAAGCTCGGTGCTCAGGAACTCAATCTTTCTAGCGATATTGATCTGATTTTTGCTTTTGACGAGCAAGGGGAAAGCGATGGGCGAAAATGTATTGATGTGCAGCAGTTTTGCATTCTGTGGGGACAAAAGCTGATCTACCTGTTAGATCATATTACCTCAGATGGTTTTGTTTTCCGTGTCGATATGCGCCTGCGTCCTTGGGGGGATGGTTCACCATTAGCAATTAGCCATGTCGCGCTGGAAAAATATCTCAGCCAGCATGGTCGTGAATGGGAACGTTATGCCTGGATCAAGGCGCGGATTGTCAATCCAACGCCTGAAGGTGATGAGTTACTAGAGATGACACGTCCATTCGTGTTCCGTCGCTATGTGGACTACAGTGCTTTCGCTGCTATGCGTGAAATGAAAGCGATGATCCAGCGTGAAGTGCAGCGCCGCAATATTGAAGATGATATCAAGCTTGGTGCTGGCGGGATTCGTGAAGTTGAATTCATTGTTCAGGTGTATCAGCTGATTTATGGTGGTGCCAAGCTGGAATTACAGGATCGCCAATGTCTGGTCAGTCTCAAGCACTTGGTTACGGCTGAATTACTAGATGAACAAGCAGTAGAAGATCTTGAGGATGCTTATTTATTCCTGCGCCGGGTTGAACATGCGATTCAGGCGCTGAATGATCAGCAAACTCAGTCATTACCAACCGAAGATGACCCTCGCCAGCGCATTGCTGATACTTTGGGTTTTGCTGACTGGGCAGCATTTATGGATGTGTTGGATCAGAAGCGCGCCAAAGTGATTTACCAGTTTGAACATCTGATTAAAGAGAATGGTCCAGAAACTCAACTCTCAAGTTTTAGCCAACTGGAACAGCAGTTAAATGCAGTACTAGATGTAAATGCCCGAAATCTGGTGCATGAGTTCTGGAACAGTAATACCTTAAAAAATTGCCGGCCAAAGCCTTACAGCGTTTAAAAACATTTTGGCCTTATCTGATTGAAGCAATTTTGCAATCTGATCAGCCGCAGACGGCTTTAGTGCGTCTGATGCCATTGGTTGAATCAGTCATGCGCCGCACTGTGTACTTGGTCATGCTGATTGAAAGCAAAGGTGCACTTCAGCGTCTGGTCAAGATGGCAACTGTCAGCCCATGGATTTGTGAGGAATTAACCCATTATCCGGTGTTACTGGATGAATTCCTGTCTATGGATTTTGAGCTGCCAAAGCGTAAAGATCTTGAAGATTCTCTACGTCAGCAGTTGCTGCGTATTGAGCTTGATCAGGTGGAAGACCAGATGCGGGTATTGCGTCTGTTTAAAAAATCCAATGTGCTGGCTGTTGCTGCCAGTGATGTGTTGGCAGAAAGTCCTTTAATGAAAGTATCAGATGCTTTGACTGATATTGCTGAAGTGTCTGTAAATGCTGCCTTGCATTTAGCCTATCAAATTGTGGCCAAAAAGCATGGTTTCCCACTTGATGCCGAAGGGCAACGCTGTTCAGTCGATCATACTGCTTTTGCCGTGATTGGCTATGGCAAGGTGGGCGGGATTGAACTCGGTTATGGTTCTGACCTGGATTTGGTATTTATTCATTTTATGAATGAACAGGCAGATACTGACGGACTGAAACCAATTAGTGGCTTTGAATTTGCCATGCGTGTGGCGCAAAAGCTGATGTCACTGATGACTACACAAACCTTGGATGGGCGGGTTTATGAAGTTGATACCCGCTTACGTCCTTCAGGGAAGGCAGGTTTATTGGTTTACCAGTCTGAAAGCTTTTGTAACAGTATCAGTTTAAGAGCGCCTGGCTCTGGGAACATCAAGCCTTGGTACGTGCCCGTCCAATCGCAGGGGAAATGAGTTTACGTAAAAAATTCGAGATATTGCGCTGTGATATCTTGACCCAAAAACGGGATATCGGTCATGTGCGTGAAGAAGTATTAAAAATGCGTCAGAAAATGAAAGATCATCTGGGTTCTTCAAAAGAGCAAAAAAAAGATGGAATTTTTCATTTAAAACAAGATGCAGGTGGTATCGTTGATATCGAATTTATGGCACAGTATGCGGTGTTAGCTTGGAGTGGGACGAATAAAGATCTCGCCCATTACTCGGACAATGTACGAATCCTTGAGGATGCCGCAAAATCAGGTTGCTTATCCAGCGACGATGCGACTGCTCTGATTCAAGCTTATCTCCGTGAACGCGCCGAGAGCCACCGCTTAGCCCTTGCAAATCAATCCATGCAAGTGTCTGCAAGCGACTGGCACGATACCCGAAAGACCGTTTGCAAGTTATGGCAAAGACTGATTGATCCAAGTGCAGTATTTGCACTGGATAGTGAATAATTGTGAAAAATTGGAGTTTGTGGCATGAATTTGGCTGATCGTGATGGTTTCATTTGGCAAGACGGACAACTGGTAGATTGGCGTGAGGCAAAAACTCACGTATTAACACATACCTTGCACTACAGCATGGGGGTGTTTGAAGGTGTCCGTGCTTATGAAACCCCGAATGGAACGGCTATTTTCCGTCTGAAAGAACACACCAAACGTTTACTTAATTCTGCAAAAATTTATCAAATGAAAGTTCCATTTGATCAGGCAGCGTTAGAACAAGCTCAAATTGATGTCGTTCGTGAAAACAAATTAGCGTCTTGCTATTTACGTCCAATTATCTTTATTGGTTCTGAAAAACTGGGTATTGCCGCAACTGACAATACCATTCATGCAGTGGTTGCTGCGTGGAGCTGGGGTGCTTACCTGGGTGATGAAGCAATGGCGAAGGGTATTCGCGTAAAAACTTCTTCATTTACCCACCATCACCCTAACGTGACCATGTGTAAAGCCAAAGCATCAGGTAACTACACATTATCTATCCTTGCACATCAAGAAGTAGCACATTCTGGTTATGACGAAGCAATGCTTCTAGATCCACAAGGTTATGTATGTCAAGGTTCAGGCGAAAACGTATTCCTGGTACGTGATGGCGTGATTCATACACCTGATATCGCAGGTGGTGCGCTTGATGGTATTACCCGTCAAACGATTATTACCATTGCCAAAGATCTTGGTTATGAAGTGGTTGAACGCCGTATTACCCGCGATGAATTCTATATTGCTGATGAAGCATTCTTCACCGGTACTGCTGCTGAAGTAACGCCTATCCGTGAATACGATGACCGTCAAATCGGTGAAGGCAAACGTGGTCCGATCACTGAGCAAATCCAGACTGCATTCTTTAATGCGGTTCAGGGTAAAGACCCTAAATATGCACACTGGTTAACTTACGTAAAATAAGTTCAACAGATAGAAAAAGGACTCAAATGAGTCCTTTTTTTATGGCTAGAAGAATCTATTAAACCTGATAGAAATCCCGATACCAGTCAACAAACTGTTTTACGCCATCTTCAACAGAAACGGAAGGTTTGTAACCTACACTTTGTTCCAGCGCTGAGCTATCCGCAAAAGTATCTGGTACATCACCGGGTTGTAGTGGCAGTAAGTCCAGAATGGCTTCTTTGCCGACTGCTTTTTCAATGGCATGGATATATTCAATCAGTTTGACTGGTGAATTATTGCCGATGTTAAAGATCCGGAACGGGGCATTGCTGGTGGATGGGTCAGGATTGTTGCTATCCCAGTCTGGATTTGGTGCAGCAATCTGGTCACTGGAACGGATCACGCCTTCAGCAATATCTGCAACAAAGGTGAAATCACGGGTATGGTTGCCGTGGTTAAAAACCGGAATAGATTTGCCTTCAATAATGTTCTTGGTGAACTTAAAGAGAGCCATATCCGGACGACCCCAAGGACCATAGACAGTAAAAAAGCGCAAGCCTGTAGTTGGTAGTTTGAATAAATGGCTATAGCTATGTGCCATCAATTCATTGGCACGCTTTGTTGCTGCATAGAACTGGATTGGATGGTCGACACCATGCTTTTCACTAAAAGGCATGGTGGTGTTGGCACCATACACGCTACTAGTACTGGCATAGGTCAGATGTGGTGTTTTGGTATAGCGGCAGGCTTCAATGATATTGGTAAAACCGACAATATTGCTTTCCACATAACTCATCGGATTTTCAAGCGAATAACGTACGCCTGCCTGTGCAGCAAGATGAATCACGCGATCAAATTGATGTTCCTGAAAACACTTGTCAACTGCGGCTTTATCTGCAAGGTTGGCATGATAAAAGTCGAACTGCCCCGACTGCTGTTCTGCGGTTTGAATCAGCAGATCTACACGTGCCTGTTTTAAAGCTGGATCGTAGTAGTCATTCATGTTGTCAAAACCGACCACATCATCACCACGTTCTAAAAGCTTTTTGGAAACATGGAATCCAATAAAACCTGCTGCACCTGTTACCAGAATTTTCATTCATCGCCTCCAAAAATATCACGGGTATACACTTTATCTTCAACCTCACTCAGATCTTTGGATTGACGATTGGTGATAATCACATCTGCCCGCTGTTTAAAGGCTTCTAAATCAGTAATCACTTCAGATTTAAAGAACTCGGTTTCTTTTAATGCCGGTTCATAAACAATGACTTCAACTCCCTTGGCTTTAAGGCGTTTCATTACCCCCTGAATGGCAGAGGCACGGAAATTATCTGAGCCACTTTTCATAACCAGTCGATAAATCCCGACCACCGACGGATTCCTTGCCAAAATAGAATCGGCAATAAAGTCTTTACGGGTACGGTTAGAATCCACAATAGCTTGAATCAGATTGCTAGGTACCTGACTATAGTTCGCCAATAGCTGCTTGGTATCTTTTGGCAGGCAGTAACCGCCATAACCAAAGGAAGGGTTGTTATAGTGATTGCCAATTCGTTGGTCCAGACAGACACCTTCAATAATTTGCTGAGTATCTAAACCAAACGTTTGTGCATAGGTATCCAATTCATTGAAGAAAGCTACGCGCATAGCCAGGTAGGTATTGGCAAATAACTTGATTGCTTCTGCTTCGGTTGAGTCAGTGAACAGAACAGGACTGTCTTTTTTTGATTGCACCTTCAATCAGCATATCTGCGAATTGTTGAGCACGCGCTGACTTTTCCCCAACAATAATACGTGATGGATAAAGGTTGTCATGTAAGGCTTTACCTTCACGCAAGAATTCTGGAGAGAAAATAATATTTTCTGTATGGAATTTCTCTTTGACCGTTTTGGTGAAGCCTACCGGAACCGTAGATTTAATAATCATGACTGCTTGAGGGTTGATCTCGGCCACATCACCAATGACGCTTTCGACGCTTTGGGTATTAAAATAATTGGTTTTGGTATCATAATCCGTCGGTGTCGCAATAATGACAAAATCAGCATTCTGATAAGCTTCATATTTTTCAGTTGTTGCACGGAAGTTTAGTGGCTTTTCACTTAAAAAAGTTGAAATGTCAGGATCCTGAATCGGAGAAATCTTCTGATTTAACATTTCAACTTTATTGTCAATAATATCTAATGCCACGACTTCATGATGTTGTGAGAAGATCATGGCATTGGAAAGGCCGACGTAACCGGTGCCTGCAACTGCTATTTTCATATCAACCTGATTATGTATTTTTAATAGGGGAGCCAGAGCCCAAGCCAATAGTGGTGTTCTCAAGGCGGTTTCATATCATACCATAAAGTATTTTGAGTATTATGAAGGTGTTGAAAAGCGGGGGAGTAACTTTGCTTTAGAGATGGTATGATATGGCGCAGAATGCTGGTGGAAGATGAATACATGCAGGAAAACGTAAACGACTCACTGTCAGGTCAGGCTCATACACAGTCTGAACAGAATATTGTGCTATGCATGAAGTGGGGCACCAAATATGGGGCAGAGTACGTCAATCGTTTATACAACATGGTCAAGCGTCATACTACGGTTGACTTTAAAATGGTGTGTCTGACAGACCGTACCGAGGGCATTGATCCTGCTGTTGAATGTTTTCCTATTCCGCCATTGGCCTTGCCAGCAGGTAGTCCTGAACGTGGCTGGAATAAGTTATCGACCTTTGAACCTGATTTATATGGTTTAAAAGGAAATGCACTTTTCCTCGATTTAGATGTTGTGATTGTCGATAATATTGACAGTTTCTTTACCCATCCGGGTGATTTCCTGATTATTCATGACTGGAAACGTCCATGGCGTATTACCGGAAATAGCTCGGTTTATCGTTTCAAGCTGGGAGCTTTTCCTGGTTTAATGCCATATTTCCGTGAACATTTTGATGAAATCCGTCAGAAGTTTCGTAATGAGCAGGCTTATTTATCCTGGTATGTCGATCAGGAAAAGAAACTGAGTTACTGGCCGGATTCCTGGTGCAAGAGCTATAAATATCACTGCCTGCAAAAAATTCCAATGGCTTATTTCAAGCCGCCTGTGAAGCCGGAAGGCGTCAAAATTATTATTTTCCACGGTGAAATTAATCCACCTGATGCAATCAATGGTGGTGGTGGTAAATGGTATCGTTATGTATTGCCATCAGATTGGATCAAGGATGCTTGGCAGTAAATCTGTATTTATGGAAGGTTTTGATTTATGAATCAGGGTTTGCATCCGCTTGATATCGTCATCGCATGGGTCGATGGGAATGATATCTCTCTGAAAAATAAACGCCGTCAATTTATGAATCAAAACGAACCATCAAATGCTTTGGATGATACTCGTTTTGCAAGTAACGATGAAATCTATTTCTGCATCGCCTCAATTCTTAAGTATGTTCCATATGCAGGCACGATTTATGTCGTGACGGATCAGCAAACACCTTTGTGGTTAGACCAATTTTCCCAGCAAGGTTTATGTCCTGTTGGAAAAATAAAAATCGTTGATCATCTAGAATTATTTCGTGGATATGAGTTTGCTTTACCGACATTCAATTCATTAAGTATTGAAAGTATGTTGTGGAATATTAAAGGGATTTCAAATCATTTTATTTATCTGAATGATGATTTCTTTTTCAATCAACAGTCTGATTTAAGTGATTTTCTTATTGATGGTCAGATGGTGATATATGGACATTGGCAAGCAACACTCATCAAGAAAATGAAATATATTTTCCGAAAATTCTTACAGCAGAATTTTGGAATGGTAGCTGAAGCGAAATATTCAACGGCTCAAATGCTGAGTGCAGATCGTGTGGGAATGACTAGATATTACGAAATCCATCATCGCCCTCATATTCTCAGTCGTGATTTGCTCAGTACTTACTTTAAGAATAATAAAGAGCTTTTAGAGCAGCAAATTCAGTTCAAATTTAGGAACATTGATCAACTGTTACCAGTGGGATTGTCTAATCATTTAGCAATTCAATCTGATCAAGCCATTTTAAAAGATGATATTGATATTGCTTATTTAAAAGATGGTCGTGATTTGGAAAAATTTATATTAGCTTTATCTAATTCTGAGATTAAATTTGGCTGTATACAAAGTCTAGATCAATTGGAATCATTAGCTGAAGGACGCATCCGAGCCGCACTGATTCAAAAATTTACAGGGTTTTTACCCAGCCAAATTCAACCGACTACTGTGGTCTAAACGAAGGAAAGCAAATGAAAGTTGTGACTTATCTTATTAATTTAGACGGCAGTGATCAACGTTTAGCAAGTGCGACAGCTCAGCTCAATCAAGCGGGATGGGATTTTAGCCGATTCTCTGCTTATGATGGGCGAGGTAAAGCCTTATCTGAATTTGAAAACTACGATGATCTTGCTGCTCAGAAAATATTAGGGCGTAGTTTAATGAATTCTGAGTTGGGTTGTTATCTAAGTCACTACGGTTGTGCTGAAAAATTTCTAGAAACGGATGCCGATTATTTAGTTGTCTTAGAAGATGACATTGAAGTGTTGCCTAACTTTAAACAGAAGCTTGAATCTTTATTAAGTTATTTAGATCAACATAAAGAGTTGGATTGGTATACCGTCAATATTGCTGACTAAAAAGAAAAAATTAGCAAAAGACATTGTTGAGTTTGATCATTATACCTTGTGGCATGCATATTATTTCCCAATACGTGGTGTAGGCTTGGTTTGGTCTCGAAAAGGAGCTGAACAGTTTGTACAACTGGGTAAAATCATGACCGTTCCAGTCGATATTTTCTTCCAAAGTTGGTTAAGTAAAACAGGAAAAGGGCTTGGCGTTTGGCAGCCATTTGTGCAGCCAGCAGGTCTGGATAGTGATATTTTAGGTACTGTTGCTGCTCAAGGTATCAAACGGAAGCAACTTGAGAATCGAAGTGCTTCTCATGGATTTAAGAAACAGAAGCGTATGTGGCGTGATCGCTTTTATGCAATTAAACATTTAATGTCTTGAGTCCTAGTTATAGACTGTAATAAATAATTTTCTTTATTTTGTTGAGTACATTTTATGAAGTTTTTTAAGAAGCTCTTCTATCTTTTGAAATTTTATACAATGTATTCAAACCAAAAAAGAGAAATCAATGAGTCAATAGATAACTACGCGGACCTGATCGTTCTCAATCCTGGTCAGAAAAATGCAGTTATTCCCAAAATTATCTGGATGTATTGGGAAGGCTCACTCCCTGAGTTTGTGCAGAAGTGCGTTGATAATATAAAAAAGAACAATCCAAACTATGTTGTAAACTTTCTAACACCTAATAATGTCAAAGAGTTTTGTGATATTGATTATGGTCGTTTAAAGCATGCGACACCACAACAGAAAGCTGATCTCATTCGATTTGAATTAATTTATCAACACGGTGGGATATGGTTAGATGCCAGTACAATTGTTTATGAAAATCTAGATTGGATTGAAAAGTTAGTTGCTCAACATCAAACGAACAGTTTTGCCTACTATCGAAAGAAAAATACTACTTGCCCAGACTTTCCTGTTTTAGAGAATTGGTTATTGGCAAGTTCTGCCAAAAATATGTTTTTTAAGTCTTGGTTTGAGGAGTTATTTAAAGCTATAGAATTAACACCAAAGGTTTATATTCAGCAGATTAAAGAAAATAACGAAAATTATCAGGACTATTTTCAAGAGATAGGCCGTTTAGAATATTTGGTTGCTTATGTTGCCTGCCAAAAAATTATGCGTACCACTTTACCGAGTATGACCTTGATTAACTGTGATCGGAATGCTTTTTTCTATCAAGTAAAAAATAAATGGATGAAAGAAAAAGTGTTGATTGATCTTGCCCTCAATTATCCGCCAGTTGAAAAGCCTAAGCTGATCAAACTGGCAGGAAAAGAAAGGGGAATATTAAGTCGTTATTACTGTAAGAAAATGTATTTTAACGACTCGTTTATTGATATCTAAAAATTGCTAATAGGAGGAATATCTTTAAAGTTGATTTGAATCAATTTTTTCAAATGATTCGACTGCACTATTTTTAGATAAATTAAAAACATTAACTTCATTTTTTTTTAAAAATAAAGCAGCTGTGTCGAAAGCTTTTATAACTGTAGGTGTATGTATGTCTAACAAAGTAGTTTGCTTATTTTCTTTTGTTTCATAAAATCTAGGTTTATTGAAGTTACTCATATCAAGTCCTGCAATATATATATGTTTGTAATTTAGCTTGTAAATAATTTGTAACGAAACATATGCTACTGTGTAATAGTCAAATACGCCATAAAATATTTCCTTTGAGAAGCCGAAATTGTTGTGAAAATAATAATAGCTCATATTTTTATTAATTTTAGTTTCTTTTTGCAGAAATGCTTCAATAGTATTTTCTTTAATAGTTTCAATTAATTTTATTTGACATAAAATATTCTCGAACGCAATCTTTCTTAAAATAGCATCAAGACAACGAGGGGTGGTGAAAAAGATACAATTTGAGTCTAATACTTTTTTTACTAAATCAAATCTAGATTCAATAAAGTTGTGATCAATAATAATATATCTTGAGAATTTAACTTCCTGCATGGAAATAGCGCCATTTACACCAATATAATCAATATCTTTTTTTTTGAATATATTAGGATCAAGTGTTTTTATAGAAGGACCCGTAGCAATTAGCATACATTTTTTGTTATTGCTTGGAGTAATGTAAGTGTTATCAGAAATAAGTATTTTATTGAAATATATTCTTTTCAATTGACCATCTGGGCTTCTTTCTGATTGATAAAGTGGCCAAAAACGACGGTTATGCTTATAAGTTTTTGGCATGAAAGTTTTATAAATAAATTTATAAATATTTCGTAAGATATGGTGTGAGAAAAAATAATTCATTAAGTAACCGCATTAAAAATTAAGATATTTTTGGATTTACATTCTATTCAAAATCGCATGAATATAAATTCAAACGTGAAATACGTTTGTTCTATTAAAAAAGATGAAATTTCTAATGCTAGAGTATTAATCTAGTAGGGAAATCTGATAAAAACCTTCTCATCTTGATTATTTATTCATTACTAATCTAATGAAAAACCTTTTTTTATTAGTTTAGATTTTAAATTTGAAATAGAACGACTTAACCAATTCCTATCTTGTTGAGGGCGCGTGACTTTATTGCCTTTGTAATTAATCTGAGTTGCTTTTTGAAATGTTCCATAAGCTTTTACTAAATAGTCTTCAGGTTTATAACCATTATCCAACGCTTCTTGATAATATTGATCAAATAACTCAACTAAGTCTTGTCTTGGATGAGGCATGATTTTTCCATCAAACCAATGTTTTTGATTGTTTTTTTCTAGGCGCGGTAACGAGTATTTATGGCTAAACTGAGTACCCATGTCGGAGTAATGAAGAATCTTGATATCTTCTATTTTTAAGCCTTCACCATCAATACAGTTGTATGAACTATTGTAGTTTTGGACTAGATGTGGTTGGTCTTTGATTAGTTGCATTAACTTCTTGTGACCATCTGGATCAGATTGCAACGTTTTAAGTGAAGGTAAATATTGTTTAGCTTTTTCACAATCCCAAACACAAGTACATAAACGAGCTGAACTTTTGCCACCTTTGGCGATGACGATTGCATCATCTTTCATCGGATGCGACCATAACTCTGCGATATCACATAAAACGATGACATCAGCATCCATATAGATTGAACGCCCTTCAAAGTTGGATGATTCTGGAATTGCCCAACGGAAACCAGAAAATGGGGTTGCCCATTTCTCAGTATGCCATCCTTCATGCGTTTCTTGATTGCTATACCACGGACTAGCAGGGTCATGGCTCAACTGCATCCATGTAATTTCTACTGGATGCTGTGTATTTTTACGGATGCTATAATCAAGCACCATCATTTGTTCTAAATCACAGTTATTTGGATCACAACCAACAAAAACTTTTATTACATCATCGTTCATATTCACGTTGAGCCCTCGTTATATGTAAATATCAATCTATCATTTGTAGGTGAGAAATGTACCATTGCTGATTGAAAGACTAAAATATTTGTAATTTTTGTATTGTAAATATAGAAATGTAATTTTACTAGAAAATTATTTTTTGCTTTTAGTATTTTTAATTTTTTACTTGTAGGTAATATGTTAAAAGTCAAAAGTAGTTAAAGTCTGTAAATTTTCAGTTGTGTTGCTATTCATAAAAATTAAAATAAGTATAATGTATTTAAATAATAGATTCTAGGTTTGCTATGTTAACAATTTTCGGTTTCCATACAGATGATAAGTTGTATACTAAACATGCACAAATTCTGACATGCTCAGCAAAAAAATTCGATATTAATGTTTACTTTCATCAAGTTTCTAAAGATGATTGGCAGAAAATTATTGCATTTAAACCAAAGTTCATCGCAAAAATGAGAAGAGAGTTAACGGGTAAAATTCTATTTGTTGATGCTGATGCGATTATTCTTCAAGATATTCGTCCATTTTTTGAAACAATTGTAGAAGATATTGCTGTTCACTATATTAACGGTACGCGTTTGATTAGTAGTACAATTTTTATTAATGATACCCCAAATGCACATTTGTTGATGGATGAATGGGAGCGTAGACAGTTGCAGCAACCAGAAGTATGGGATCAAATTGTATTGCAAGAATTAGTTGATGAATGGGTTGAAAATAAGAAAGTAACTTTGAATAAGCTACCTCCTAACTATACTTTTATTTTTGATACATCTCGTCGTACATATGGTGATGCTTACGAACCTATTATTGAGCAATTGCAGGCAAGCCGTGATATGCGTTGGTTGAAAAAATATAAAGAAAGAAGTCGGTTTGAACAATGGTATAAAAAATATCCATTATTGTCTAAGAGCACGAAAAAAATTGCAAACAGACATGATGTTGTGAATGCTAGAACTAAGCAATTAGGTATTGATATACAATTAAGTTTTTCTGATCTGTTGGATTAAATAAAATTTTTTAATCAAAAAAGTTTCATAAATATTTTGTTAGTTTTTATCTATAGTAATCTTTTTGATAATCACCTCTAAATCTTTTATACCCCCACATGTATTCAGTTGGGAAGCGGTTGATCATTTGCTCTACCGCTTTATTTAATGCAGTTGTTGCAACTTCTATATCTCGATCATAGAGTTCAGGATCATTGAGATCATCACAGTAGACCTCAAAACCTTCACCATCCTCTCTACGGAAACAACTTAATCCCACTAAGCGGCATTGAGTTTTTTGTGCCATTTTGCTGGCTAAAGTACTGGTTAAGCAAGGAACTCCAAAAAAAGGAACCACGACACCACCAGAGGGTTGAGGAACATGATCTGGCAGAATTACACTGAAACCACCTTGTTTGAGGTTTTTGAATAATGCTTTAACACCGTTGGCATCAGTTGGAACAAGTGTCGCGTTTAACCGTTGGCGAGCATGTAAAGCAAAAGCATTAAATCCTGAGTCTTTCATGGGTTTATACATAATGGTAGGAATACCATATTGGTGTACCCATGCATTCATCATTTCCCATGTACCCAGATGTGGGGTAATAATCAGTGCACCTTTCGGGTCTTTTAGCGCATCCGTCAGGACTTCTAAGTTATGCACAGTATGGATTTGCTGGATGCTCCATTCGGGAGGCATAGCCCAGCATTTTCCAGACTCAATATAACTGAGACATTGTTTGGTGACGCTTTCCCGTGCCAATTGTTCTTTTTGTTCTGGGTTAAGTTCTGGATAGGCGAGAGCAATATTGACGCGGGTTTTCCACAGCATACTTTTATTAGGATTTTGATTGATAAAGTAGGCTGCCACTTTTGCGATACTACGCAAAAATGTTAAAGGTAGAATACGTAGTAGGGTAATGTAAAACGACATGACCATCAGTCTTGCTTATCGGTATTGCCCTTGAGCACCATATAGATCAGTGCCACAAAAATCAGAAGTGCACCTGCAAGGCTGCTGATACAGAAATATAGAATACGTTGATTGGTGGTCATATTGAAAAGTTCATTGGCGAGGATGTAACGCATAAAGAACCACTGAGCCAGTGAAAACACAATAATTACAATCGTGTGTCGACGTACATCAGGACGCATTGCCATAAGACTGACCTCTCAATAAAAAGCAGCCTATTATGCCACTAGCAGACATGATCGCAAAGTAAAACTCGAATATAAAAAACCCTGCATCAAGCAGGGTTCCATTGCATCATAAACCTAAAGTTTATTTTTCTTCAGCTTTTGCTTTTTCGCGTAAACGAATACCAAGGTCACGCAATTGATTTGCTTCAACTGGTGCTGGTGCTTGAGTCAATGGACATTCAGCCGTTTTGGTTTTTGGGAAGGCAATCACATCACGAATAGACGATGCACCTGTCATCAACATCACCAAACGGTCTAAACCAAATGCCAAACCACCGTGCGGAGGCGCACCGTATTTCAACGCATTCAGTAAGAAGCTGAATTTCTCTTCGGCTTCTTCTTCTTCAATACCTAAAGCTTCAAAAATTGCTTTTTGCATTTCTAAAGTATAAATACGCAGTGAGCCGCCACCAATTTCAGTACCATTCAAGACCATGTCATAGGCAACAGATAAAGCTTCACCTGGGTTGCTCTTCACATCTTCAACGCTTGATTTTGGCAAGGTGAATGGGTGATGCACAGAGGTCCATTTACCATCATCTGTTTCTTCAAACATTGGGAAGTCAACCACCCAAAGCGGTGCCCATTCGCAAGTTGCAAGGTTTAAATCGTGACCGATTTTGACACGAAGTGCACCCATCGCATCGTTTACCACTTTGGCTTTATCTGCACCGAAGAATACGATGTCGCCATTTTCAGCGCCAACACGTTTCAATAGATCCAGCACGATTGGCTCGATGAATTTTACGATTGGAGATTGAAGACCTTCAGTGCCTTTTTCAAGTTCGTTGACTTTAATGTAAGCCAAACCGCGTGCACCGTAAATGCCTACAAATTTGGTGTATTCATCAATCGCGCTACGTGGCAGTGAACCAGCGCCTGGTACGCGAAGCGCAACGATACGACCTTTAGGATCTTTTGCAGGACCTGCAAATACTTTGAACTCAACGTCTTGCATGAGGTCTGCAACGTCAACCAGTTTCAAAGGAATACGTAAGTCTGGCTTATCAGATGCATAGTCACGCATTGCATCTGCGTAGGTCATACGTGGGAATTTTTCGAATTGAACGTCTAGAAGTTCTTTGAACATCTTGATCGTCAATGTTTCCATCAAATCCATAATGTCATCGTCACTCATGAACGATGTTTCAACGTCGATTTGGGTGAATTCAGGCTGGCGGTCAGCACGTAAGTCTTCATCACGGAAACATTTTGCGATTTGATAGTAACGATCAATACCGCCCACCATCAACAACTGTTTAAATAGCTGTGGAGATTGTGGAAGTGCATAGAAGCTACCATTTGATACACGGCTAGGTACTAAATAGTCACGTGCACCTTCAGGAGTCGCGCGAGTTAAGATCGGAGTTTCAACGTCCAGGAAACCATTTTCTTCGAAGTAGTTACGAATCAGGTTAGTCAGTTTAGAACGGAAACGTAAACGGTCTAACATTTCAGGGCGACGGATGTCCAGGAAACGGTACTTTAAACGTACTTCTTCAGAAATGTTGGTATTTTCGTCATTCAATGGGAATGGCGGAGTTTCTGACGCAGCAAGAACTTCAATTTCTTTACCAAGAACTTCGATTTGACCGCTGGTGATATTTGCGTTTTCAGTCCCTGCATAACGACGACGTACGCGGCCTGTAATTTTTAATACAAATTCTGAACGTGATTTGTCGGCAGTTGCGAATGCTTCAGGAGTATCTGGGTCAATAACCACTTGAACAAGACCGTCACGGTCACGCATGTCAAGGAAGATTACACCACCGTGGTCACGGCGACGGTGAACCCAACCGCATAATGTTACGGTTTGGTCAATTTGAGCTTCGGTTAATGAACCGCAGTAATGAGTTCGCATCATAGCGTTAAAAATCCAACTATATGGTTTAAGGTCAGCGAATACGTAAACAGCGTACCGCTTTTCGTAAAGGTAGGATTA
Organism: Acinetobacter sp. HA; assembly: GCF_000264725.1. Lineage (NCBI taxonomy): Bacteria > Pseudomonadati > Pseudomonadota > Gammaproteobacteria > Moraxellales > Moraxellaceae > Acinetobacter > Acinetobacter sp. HA. Next base: position 41,230 of record NZ_AJXD01000011.1, read on the forward strand.
TGCCTCTTTGGGCATGTAGTCACAAGAACCTGGGTCAAAAACAATATCATTTTAAAGTGAATAGACGAAAAGCCAGCGCTTTATCTAACCCATCCTGCGACCTCTGTCTAAAAATAAAAACAATAAACAGCCTAGGCTGAAGGTGATCAGAAAGCCCTGACTAAATTCATTAATAGATCGTCCAGTAAAATAGTAGAGATCTGATTGCCAGACGTCTGTAGGAATATAGCGTGCATAATCCCAGACTGAAAACAGCGCGGTTAATATAGAAAAGAAAAATAAGCCCCAGGCAAATGACTTGATTTTTAGGCTAACTGCGAGATATTGGCGATGCTTTTTATAGTAGTGCACACTCATCCACAATATAAAAGGTAAGGCTAGAAAAGAGGTGCCAATCTGTAAAATCCGGTGCAGCGGATAACTTTGTCCAAACAACTGAAACTGTTGTGCTAAAACTTCATGGAAGGCAAAAGTCCGAAAATCGACGTGGGTCAGACCATCCCAGATTAAATGAGTGGCTGTGCCGATGATCAGTGCTAAACACATCGCCAAGATGAATCTCAAAGCTGAAAGGATGCTGCAAATCTTTAACTCATGCTGAATACCGATGAAACGGTAAATTACGGGCCGGTAAACCAGATACCAGATGCTACAGAAAGCCAGCCCAATCCAGAGGTCTGGATGAATCAGCGAAGACCATAAATGAGTGATATTAGAATTTTTGTGGGTAAAAAGACGATACAGATCGGGAACCATACTGCCAATGGCCAGCGCAGCAACAGGGAGTCTATTTCCAGTCAAATATGAAATAGGTGGAGCAAGCACAGCATGCGATAAGGTAAAGGGCATAAAGACAATGTTTTAATGTAATCAAAAATATTCAAAGGACATTCTAATAAAATATAGCACTGAGTATCGTAAAGGATTGCAAAAATAATGAAATGTTATATTATAACATTATTCTATTTTAGTCATTTTGAGCTTGGGTCATGTCTTTTCATAAGAATTTAATAACACTCTCTATTTTTGCGGTTATTACACCATCAGCATTCGCACAACAAGAAGAAGCGACAGTAGCTGTACAAACGCTGGAAACCATCCAGGTTCAGGCCCATCCATTGATACAAACCGCAGCAGATTTTGCGGTTGCGGATCATGTGGTGGATCAAAAAGCATTATCTGAGCGTGCGACGACTATTGGTGATGCACTGGCAGATGAATTGGGTGTCTATTCAAATCAGTTTGGTACAGGTGCAAGTCGTCCGGTCATTCGAGGTCAGGATGGCCCACGTGTGAAAGTGTTGCAGCATGCTTCAGAAACTGCTGATGTTTCGACCTTGTCTCCGGATCATGCTGTCACCGTCGATCCGATTCTGGCGAAACAGGTCGAAGTGATTCGCGGTCCATCTACATTGCTTTATGGCGCTGGTACAGTCGGTGGGTTGGTGAATGTCACTGATCAAAAAATCCCAACTCAAATGCCTGAAGATGGTTTGGAAGGTACAGTCGGTCTACGTTATAACTCAGGCAGTGACGAAAAACTGGCAAGTGCTGGGGTAACAGCGGGTATTGGTGAAAACTTTGCTTTGCGTGTAGAAGGTTCAAAGCGTAAAGCCAATGATTATATTGCACCGGATTATTTTCATGAGCATGATGACGAATTAGAAAAAGAACGTCGTGTGGGCAATACTTTTGCTGAAGGGCAAACAGTCAATATTGGTGGATCATGGATTCATGATCGTGGTTTTGTTGGTCTATCTTATAGTAACCGGCAAGACCAATATGGTTTGCCAGGGCATAGTCATGAATATCATGACTGTCATCCACATGGTAATGAATTGCACTGTGGCGGACATGGCCCAGCACCACAACCGGATCCAAATGCAGTTGAAGAAGAACACGCACATGGTGGTCCATGGGTTGATCTGGAATCACATCGTTATGATATGCGCACTGAGTTAAATAACCCATTTGCCGGTTTTGACAAGTTGCGTGCCCATGCCAGCTTTACTGACTATGAACACAATGAACTGGAAGAAAATGAAGTCATCAGTAACTTTAAAAGTAAAGGTTATGATGCTCGTTTAGAACTTGTGCATAAACCAGTCGCTGGTTGGGAAGGAGTCATTGGTACTCAATATAGCCAGCAAAAAATTAATCTTGCCGGTGGTACAGATGAACATGAGGGCCATTCCCATAGTAGTGTTCTGATGGCAGATACCAAAACTGAAAAATATAGTTTATTTGGTCTTGAGCACAAACAGATCGGGGATGTGCATGTTGAACTCGGTGCACGAGTAGAACATCAAAAAATTGATGTGGATTCAACTCAAAAAAATTACTCAGATACCGGTGTTTCAGGTTCAGCAGCAGCCAATTGGGAATTTGCGCCCAACTATAAGCTTTCTGTGGTTGGCTCGCATCAGCAACGTTTGCCTTTGGCGCAAGAACTTTATGCAGATGGGGTTCACTTTGCCACCAATACCTACGAGCGTGGGAATCAGGATTTAGATGTTGAGAAATCAAATAATCTTGAATTAGGTCTGCATTATGAAGGCGATAAGCTGGACTATCATGTGCATGTCTATCACAACTGGTTTGATAACTACATTTATGGTTCAACGACTGATAGTGAAGGTGACTTCCGCTTGGTCGACTATACACAAGACAAAGCTCGATTCTATGGGACTGAAGCACAAGCTGGTTATCAGATCAATGACATGTATAAGCTCAGTGTCTTTGGTGACTATGTACGTGGCAAGATTGAAGCTGAGAATGCCCCACGTGTACCGGCAGGTCGCTTAGGCACCAAAGTCGAAGCAGACTTTGCCGATGGCTGGTCAGGTCTGGCTGAGTATTATCATGTCTTTAATCAGGACAAGATCGCCAGCTATGAAGATGAAACCCAAGGCTACAATATGGTGAATGTTGGCCTGAGCTATGCCAATAGCCTTGCAGATAACAATGCTTATCGGGTTTATTTCAAGGCCAATAACCTGCTTGATGATCAGGTCTATTCACATACTTCCTTCCTGTCGAATATTCCGCAGGTGGGTCGCAACTTTACTGTCGGCGTGCAGTATGATTTCTAATAAGTCAGATGAAGTAATCGACGAAATCAAATAGATGTCACTGAAATCTACTTGAAAAATCATAAGATAAAACCTAGCCTGAGTATATTGGGTTAGGTTTTTTCTTATGCGTATCTTTCAACGAATTCACAATAAATTGAACTGGTCGAATCGCCGTTATGCGACTTTGATCATTAGTATGCTGGCCGTGGGTTATCTGGCTTCAGCGATCTACCACACGTATAAGCCTTTGCCGGAAGGTCTGAATTATACGGGCAAGCTGCGTCATGCCGAAGTCAAGTTTCTGGCTGATCAGACTTATCTGGATGCACAAGGCAAGCAGCAGCTAGATCATCGCATTTTTAATGAAATGCTGAACATGATTGAAGAAGCCAAATCGCTGATCGTGCTTGATATGTTTTTATTTAATCAGCAAACTGGGGCATCTACGCAGGAACATCAGGCATTAAGTCAACAACTGACGGATGCTTTAATCAGTAAACGTCTGTTGCAACCTGAAGTCGAAATCAAATTTATTACCGATCCGATCAATTCGGTCTATGGCGGAATTCGATCCGAGCAGTATCGAGCCCTACGTCAGCACGGTGTTGATGTGATTGAAACCAATCTGATGCCATTGCGGGCTTCCAATCCAAGCTGGTCCGGCTTCTGGTATATCTGTTGCCAGGGCATTGGCAATAATCCGGAAAAGGGCTGGTTGCCGAATCCATTTGGAACAGAAAAAATTACCCTGCGCAGTTATTTTGAGCTGTTTAACTTTAAAGCCAATCATCGCAAAACTATGGTGGTGGATACCGATCAAGGCTGGAAAGCACTGGTCACATCCATGAACCCGCATGATGGCAGTTCGCGGCATTCCAATATTGGTTTATTGGTCTGGGGTAGCACCGCTGTGGATATCCTGAAAACAGAGCAATCTGTCGGCATGATGTCACAAGCCAATATGCCTGCCATTGTCGCCGGGGATTTTCAGGCAGACAGCAGCCAGCCACAAGTTCAGGTGCTAACTGAAAAAGCTATTTATGATGCGATTTTGAATCTCATTCAGACCGCCAAAGCCAATGAGCAGATTGATCTGGCGATGTTTTATCTGTCTGAGCGCAAAATTATTAAAAGCCTGATCGCGGCACATGAGCGTGGTGTCAAAGTCCGGGTTTTACTCGATCCAAATAAAGATGCTTTTGGCCGTGAGAAAAACGGAATTCCAAACCGGCAAGTGGCTTGGGAACTGCATAAAGCAGGTATTGATGTGCGCTGGTGCCGTACTCAGGGTGAGCAATGTCATAGCAAAATACTGATGAAGCGCAATGCTCAGCAAGCTGAAATGATTTTAGGCTCGGCTAATTTTACCGTACGGAATCTGAAAAACTATAATCTGGAAACCAATATGCGCGTGCTGGGGCAGCCTCAGGCCGAAGTGTTCAAGGATGCCCAGCAATATTTTGACGGTGCATGGTCAAATCTGAATGGTCGTTCCATGAGCGTGGACTATACGCAATATGCAGAAGATTCGTTCTTTAAATACTGGCTATACCGTTTTATGGAATGGAGTGGCTGGTCGACGTTCTAGATGAGAAATCAAAAGGAAGTCGAGATGACTTCCTTTTTTTATCGAATAATAATGGATTAGCTAAACTCACCAGTTGAGCGTTCTTTGGCCCATTCACGCAGGACAAATTTTTGCAACTTGCCAGTCGAAGTTTTTGGAATCTCAGTAATCACCACATCTTTTGGCACTTTGAAACGCGCCAAATGTTCACGGCAGAATTCAATAATTTCTTCTGGTGTAACTTCGAAGCCCTGTTTGAGTTCAATAAAGGCACACGGCACTTCCTGCCAGCGTGGATCTGGTTTGGCGACTACCGCTGCAGTCAGAATCGCAGGGTGCTGATACAGCACTTCCTCTACTTCTAGCGAAGAAATATTTTCACCACCTGAAATGATGACATCTTTGGAGCGGTCAGTGATTTTGGCATAACCGTCTGGCTGGCAAACAGCGAGGTCACCGGTATGGAACCAGCCACCGGCAAAGGCTTCTGCCGTAGCTTCCGGATTTTTCAGATAACCCTTCATGACGATGTTACCGCGGAACATGATCTCGCCCAGCGTTTTACCATCATGTGGCACTTCCTGCATGGTTTCAGGATCAAGCACTTTCATACCATCCTGCAATGGATATGGTACACCTTGACGTGAGTGTAACTGGGCCTGTTCCTGAATAGTGAGATCGGACCAGCCAGCTTGAGATGCACATAGGGCAGAAGGACCATACGTCTCGGTTAAACCATAGACGTGCGTTACATTGATACCAATATTGCGCATGCCTTCAATAATGGCTGCTGGAGGCGCAGCACCTGCCACCATGACTTCTACACGGTGATCAAATTTGGTTCTTTTCTCTTCCGGGGTATTGATGAGCATCGACAGGACAATTGGTGCACCACAGAAATAATCGACTTTATGTGTGGCAATCAGCTGAAAGATCAGTTCAGGATCAACTTTGCGTAAGCAGACATTGGTTCCGCCGTTGGCCGCCATGGTCCAGGCAAAACACCAGCCATTACAGTGGAATAATGGCAGGGTCCAGAGATAGGTTGCACGTGGCATCATGCCACAGGCAATAATGTTGCTGGCTGCATTAATATACGCACCGCGATGATGATAAACCACGCCTTTTGGGTTGCCAGTTGTACCTGAAGTATAGTTCAGGCTGATTGCGTCCCATTCATCTTGTGGCAAGTGCCATTCAAAATTGGCATCGCCTTGAGCCAGCCAGCTTTCATATTCAATCTGACCAATACGATCAGCAGCTTCTTCATAGTTCTCATCTGCTACATCGATGATATAAATATCCTGCTTGATCAGTGCCAGCGCTTCCTGCGCCACAGCAGTAAATTCAGGATCGACGAGCAGAACTTTAGTTTCCGCGTGTTCTAGCATAAAAGCCAAAGTCTTGGCATCTAAACGGGTATTTAAGGTATTCAGTACAGCACCTGCCATCGGAACAGCGAAGTGCGCCTCGATCATGGCTGGGACGTTAGGTAAAAGGACAGATATGGTATCATTTTTGCCTACACCAAGCTGTTGCAACTGGTGAGCGAACCGACGACAGCGCTGATAAGTGTCACGCCAGGTAATTTCACGCTGGCCATGAATAATGGCATTCTGGTTGGGATAGATATAGGCCGCACGTTCTAGATAGCGTAAAGGTGAAAGCGCTACAAAGTTTGCTGGTGTGCGTGGTAATTCATCATATGCACTGACCATTATTCTACTCCATGAATAAATAATTATTGTGTAATTACTCTAAATCTAGCAATTTTTAGTGATTGTGACATTTATGCTTTAGTCGAGCGTGAATGAAAGATCAAGCTTTTAATATTTATATAATTGTTTTTATTAAACTTTAATGGGTAAAATGAACTGTTACTTTCCATGTCTGTCACCATAATAAACAGAATAAATTTGGCTCAAATAGAATCCGGTGTGCAATTTAGCTTCAAAGACCAGTGCAAATAGATAAAATGACTGGCTTTTATTTTTGTGGATTAGTGACTGATAAAATCAAATTATTTTGCAAGTATTTATAAAAAAACGAGTTTTACAAATTTACATAGACTTTAAAATTGACTTGTTTCTGTAAATGGCTGCATGATGATTTCTAAATAAAAAGATATTCATAACAACAAAAATAAGAGCAATTATGTCCGGGTTTTATTGACTTAAAACCGGGTAAAAGGAAGCCGCTATGGAGATAGCACGTGCAGAGATGTGGGCCAACTGGTCAGGTTCCCAGCGATCCAGTCCCAGTATTTTTCATCCTTACAGCATTGAGATGCTGCAGGGGCTTTTGCGTGTCTATCCAAAATTACGTGTTGTGGGTGCAGGCCATTCCTTTAGTGCCTTGGCAAAAACCAGCGACGTGCTGGTTTGCCTAGATCAGCTTAAAGGGATGTGTGACTATGATCGAGAACAGTGTCGCAGTACTTTTTGGGCGGGGACCCGTTTGTATGATGTAGGCGAGAAGTTGGCCACCATTGATCAGGCATTGGCAAACCAGGGGGATATTGACCGGCAAAGTCTGGCAGGTGCCATTGCTACAGGTACGCATGGAACCGGGGTGGAGTTACCTTGTCTTTCTGCTCTGGTTTCTGAATTTGAATTGCTGACTGCGGACGGTCACTTGCTATGCTGTAACTCTGAGCAGAATGCAGATATCTTTGCTGCAGGACGGGTGGCATGTGGCAGTCTGGGCATTATGACCCGTATCCAGCTACAAAACCGGCCCATGTACAGGTTGCAGGAGCAGATTCGACTTTGCTCACTCACCGATCTATATGCAAGCATCGATAAATGGAAGCATCAGCACCGGCATATAGAGTTCTGGGCCTTTACCCATAGCGATAATGTCATTCTAAAAAGTCTGGATGAAACCCAGGAAGAAGCACAGGCAAGACCGGATGGTTGGCTGGATGAGGACTTCATGTTGAACATGTGCTGTGAGCTGAATCGAATTTGGCCAGGACTGAATCCCTGGTTACAGCGTCTGTTAAATATAGCGATCCGGCCATCGAAAGCAGTGGACTGGTCCAGCCGTATTTTTCCTAGTGTACGTAATACCCGTTTTAATGAAATGGAATATCAGCTGCCGGTGAAACAGGGACTGGCCTGTTTTGAGGAGGTTATGGAAATACTACAGCAACAGAAAGCGCCGGTATTTTTTCCAATTGAATTTCGTTATGTACGTGGGGACGATATCTGGCTAAGTCCATTTTATCAACAAGATTCAGTTTCGATCTCCGTACATCAATTTTACAAACAGGATTATCAGGTGATTTTTGATCTGGTAGAACCGATTTTCAGAAAATACGGAGGACGCCCGCACTGGGGCAAGCTGCATTCGCTGGAAGCCCGACAGCTTTGTGAACTCTATCCGAAATGGGATGAGTTTATGCAGTTACGAAAATCCCTTGATCCACAGGATAAATGGCTCAATCCTTATCTGGAGCGCCTGTTCATTCCATCTTGAATGAGCTGAGGAGGAATACAGTATGCTATATCTTGACTACTTTCAGGAACTCCAGAAAACTCTGCATGAGCAAGGAAATGGACAACCTCAATTGATTCTGGATTTGTCTAAGCTGGAACAGAATATTGACTGGTTACAACATAAGATGCCGACCCATCTGAAACCGCGTCTGGTGGTGAAATCATTAGCCAATTCAATATTGCTAAAACGAATTGCTAAAGCCTTTAATACCCAGTCTTTTATGGTGTTCCATCTTCCGCATGCGGTCCATATCCTGCAAGCCTATACGCAGGCAGATATTCTGATGGGCAAGCCAGTGCCTTTGCAATGCCTGAAAAGCTTTACCGAAGATCAGGCTGAGCATCTGCCGAAAGTGCAGTGACTGATTGATTCAGCTGAGCGTCTGAAAAATTATCTGACATATGCCAAGGAGCGGAATCTACAGCTGCGGATCAATCTGGAAATTGATATTGGCCTTCATCGTGGTGGGTTGTCAGATCTAGAGCAGTTTATGCACTGCCTGGCGATTATCAAAAGCCATTCGGAATATCTGAGTTTAAGTGGTCTGATGGGTTACGATGCTCATGTTTCTAAGTTGCCTAGTGCATTATTTCCTCCCATCCAGAGCTATCAGAAATCTCAACAGTGTTATATGAACTTCATGAATGTCATGTGCCAGATGCTGCCTGAGCTGGATCTGTCTGCTCTTTGTCTGAATGGAGCGGGAAGTGGTACCTTGCATCACCACTTTATCCAGACGGTCTGTAATGATGTATCCTTCGGTTCAATGTTGCTCAAGCCAACTGATTTTGATCTGGAAGGCCTAGAGCCCATGCAACCGGCTTTATGGATTGCTGCACCAGTATTGAAAGTGCTGGACCAAATTCAGTTACCTGGATTAGAGCGATTAAAGCGGTTTCAACCGCGGCAACGGGCGGTATGTATTTATGGTGGTTACTGGCGCGGGAAATGTATCTATCCGCCAGGTGCGAAGCCACATTTACTGTATGGACGCAGTAGTAATCAGGAATTGTTGCAGATTCCATCTAGTTGCCGGATTCAGGTCGATGATTATGTATTTTTCCGGCCCGCCCAAAGTGAATCGATTCTGCCACAATTTGCTTCGCTGTATGCTTATGAGCAGGGACAATATCAAAAGTGGGAGAATTTTAGGGAATAACAGGATGGATCATGGTGGCTATCTCCCAAGTCATTCTGAATATCCTGCAAGGGATTGGCAGCAAAGCATGTTTTCAGCCGAGAAAAAAGGATTAACGGTTTATTAAATGGCCCGAGACGTGTAAAATTCTAGGCGATTTTTATTTATCCACCGTTTTTATCTTTTGAGGTTCTCCTCGATCATAATCTCGCGGTGACATGCTCCATTGTACGGGGCATCACTCCTTAAGGATTTCATATGCCAATTATCACTTTGCCAAATGGCGATCAAAAACAGTTTGATCAAGCCGTATCTGTGATGGAAGTTGCTCAAAGCATCGGTCCTGGTCTAGCAAAAAATACTGTTGCAGGTCGTGTGAACGATCGTTTAGTAGACGCTTGTGATCTTATTACTGAAGACGCAACCTTACAGATTATTACGCCGAAAGACGAAGATGGTGTTCATATCATTCGTCACTCTTGCGCACACCTAGTGGGTCATGCTGTTAAGCAATTGTTCCCAGAAGCAAAAATGGTAATTGGTCCAGTCATTGAAGAAGGTTTCTACTATGACATCTGGATGCCACGTCCATTTACTCTAGACGACATGGCAGCGATTGAAGAGCGTATGAAAAAGCTCATCGATCAAGACTACGATGTCATCAAAAAAATGACACCACGTGATGAAGTGATCAAAGAATTCACTGCACGTGGTGAAGAATACAAACTCCGTCTGATCGAAGACATGCCTGAAGAAACACAAATGGGCTTGTATTACCATCAAGACTATCTGGATATGTGCCGTGGTCCGCACGTTCCAAATACTAAATTCTTAAAATCGTTCAAGCTGACTAAAATCTCGGGTGCTTACTGGCGCGGTGATGCTAAAAATGAACAGCTGCAACGTATTTACGGTACAGCCTGGGCAGACAAGAAGCAGTTAGCGGCTTATATCAAACGTATTGAAGAAGCAGAAAAACGTGATCACCGTAAAATCGGTAAAGCGCTAGACTTGTTCCATATGCAGGAAGAAGCACCGGGTATGGTGTTCTGGCATCCGAATGGCTGGACCATTTACCAGGTTCTTGAACAGTACATGCGTAAAGTTCAGCAGGACAATGGCTACGAAGAAATCCGCACACCACAGGTGGTTGATTTCACGTTATGGGAAAAATCAGGCCATGCTGCCAACTATGCAGACAACATGTTCACGACGCATTCTGAAAACCGTAACTATGCGGTGAAGCCAATGAACTGTCCTTGTCACGTACAAGTGTTCAACCAAGGCTTGAAGTCATACCGTGATCTTCCGGTACGTCTGGCAGAATTCGGGTCATGTCACCGTAACGAACCATCAGGTTCTTTACATGGGATTATGCGTGTTCGCGGCTTTACCCAAGATGATGCACATATTTTCTGTACCAAAGAACAAATTGGTACTGAAGTTGCAGACTTTATCAAATTGACACTCGATGTATACAAAGACTTTGGCTTCGAAGAAGTACAAATGAAGTTGTCGACTCGTCCTGAAAAACGTGTTGGTGATGATACACTTTGGGATATGGCAGAAAAATCTTTGGCGGATGCCTTAGATGCTGCTGGTCTGGAGTGGGAATTGCAGCCAGGTGAGGGTGCGTTCTACGGTCCGAAGATCGAATTCTCATTGAAAGACTGCTTGGGTCGTGTATGGCAATGCGGTACCATTCAATGTGACTTCAACCTTCCAGAACGTCTAGATGCATCTTACGTGACCGAAGACAACGACCGTGATCAGCCAGTAATGTTGCACCGTGCAATTCTTGGCAGTTTCGAGCGTTTTATTGGTATACTTATTGAACACTACGCAGGCTTTATGCCACCTTGGTTATCACCAATTCAGGCGTGTGTCATGAATATTACCGATTCTCAAGCTGAGGCTTGTGAGTCAGTCGTCGCAAAACTTAAAGAAAGCGGTATCCGCGCGATTTCCGACTTGAGAAATGAGAAAATCGGCTTTAAGATTCGTGAACGTACTTTAGAGCGTATTCCTTATCTACTGGTACTTGGGGACCGTGAAGTAGAGGAAGGTACGGTAAATGTCCGTACCCGCTCAGGAACAAATTTGGGTACCATGTCAATCGATGCTTTCGTTGATCTGGTAAAAACAGCCGTTGCCGAACGCGGCCGGTACATTGTGGAGTAACAGCGATTAAACAGCCTGACCGTAATCAACAGGGCGGTAACAAATCAAACCGTCCTGCGTTGAATGATGAAATTCGTGCAAAAGAAGTCCGTCTTGTAGACGAAAATGGTGAGCAAAAAGGTATCGTAAGCTTAACTGAAGCTTTACGTGCAGCAGAAAGCGTAGAGCTTGATCTTGTAGAGATCGTAGCAAATGCTGAGCCACCTGTTTGTAAAATCATGGACTTTAACAAGCATTTGTTTGATCTTAAACAAAAGCAGAAAGAAGCGAAGAAAAAACAACATCAAGTACAGGTGAAAGAAATCAAGCTACGCCCTGGTACTGATGTAGGTGACTACAACGTAAAACTGCGTGCCATTTTAAAGTTCTTGGAAGAAGGCAACAAAGTCAAAATCACACTGCGTTTCCGTGGTCGTGAGATGGCTCACCAACAGTTGGGTCTGGCTCAATTACAAAAAATTGAAGCTGATGTAGCGGAAATTGGTGTAGTTGAACAGTCTCCAAAAATGGAAGGCCGTCAAATGGGTATGCTGCTTGGTCCTAAAAAGAAAAAGTAAGCACTCATTGAGCGAAAAAAGCCCTGCACTTGCAGGGCTTTTTTATTTTATAGCCATAAAATAGACAATCTAGTTTCTGCTATCAGTTTAAAGCTTAAAAAATAACTCAACTATGATGCACATTAGTTGTGCCGAAATAATTTTGATCAGAATTATAGTTATAAACATCACAAATATGAGTGAATACGAGTGGAGAAGAGATATATTTTTTAAACTTGGTATAAATTGCTGGATAACTGGCTTATGGCTTTTTTAAATAATCGCGTTGTACCGTATCAACTGGTCATTTTTGATATAGATGGTACTCTGGTTGATTCCTTTGAACAGTTTATCGAGTTGCTGAATTGCTTTGCCGGTAAATATCGCTATGCATTGATGCATAAAGATCAGGTCGAGCATTTAAGAGCTTTACCACCACGACAGATCCGTCAGGCACTCAATCTGTCAATATTTCAGACCTTTCGCTTAATGTATGACTGTAAACGGGAGATGCGTCGTAGTGGCAAAATGCCAGAATTGTTTGAAGGTATTGCGGATTTGCTTCGCCATCTCAAACAGCAGGGCGTTCGCATGGCAATTGTCACCTCCAATACTCCGAATAATTGCCGAAAGTATCTAGGTGCGGAACTGTTTCAGCTATTTGAGTGGGTCGAAAGCAATGCTTCAATTTATTCGTTGGAGCGTAAAACTTCGGGGTTCAGCCCGAGGATATAAGCGACTGGCGTAAGCCATTAATGCGGTGTTTGCTGTTGCTGAATATAGTGTTTAATAATTCCGATTGGCGCACCTCCGCATGACGCAGCGAAGTAACTTGGGGACCACAGGGCATTGCCCCATAATTTGCTCTTAATTTCAGGATGCTTAGTGCGTAGAATGCGACTAGACGCACCTTTTAAGCTATTCACTAAACTAGAAATGGCGACTTTAGGTGGATAATTGACGAGCAAATGTACATGATCATGTTCACCGTCAAATTCTATCAATTCAGCTTCAAAGTCTAAGCAGACACGTTCAAATACTTCACGCATCGTTTCAAGCATGGCATTGGTGAAAACATCTCTACGATATTTCGC